>CAZZCI010000012.1:0-17709 GCA_964653015.1 uncultured Rhodothermales bacterium | reverse complement strand
GTTGCTGAGCGAAGTCTTCGGAGCTCAATCCAGTTGAACGGATGTCGGGGAAGCAGTAGAAAGCGCCTTCAGGTTCAAACGTGCTGAGCCCGGCCTCGTTGAGCCCATCTACCAGCACGCGGCGACGTTCGTCGTAGGCCTGGCGCATGGTTTCGACCTCATCCTGGCACTGCGTCATGGCTGTATGAGCAGCGATCTGCGATACGGTGGGCGCGCTCATAATCATGTACTGATGCACCTTGTAGAGGCCCCGCAGCAGCGGCTTCGGTGCACACGCATAGCCAATGCGCCAGCCGGTCATCGCATAGCTTTTGGAGAACCCGCCCAGCAAGATGGTGCGATCACGCAGGCGGCCCACCGACGGCACGCAAACGTGCCCTCGCTCGTATGCTTCGCCGTAGACCAGCCGATCATAGATCTCGTCGGAGATCACAAGCAGGTCGTGTTTCTCAACCAGCGTGGCGATGTCTTCAAGCGTCTCACGTCGCAGCACCGCGCCCGTTGGGTTGTTCGGATAGCCCAGAAAAAGCGCCTTCGTGTTGGGCGTAATGTAGGATTCGAGAGCTTCGGCAGTCACCTGAAAGTTGTTCTCAACGCTTGTGGGCACGTTTACGACGGTGCCCTCTGCAAAGCGCGCTGTGGGCGCATACGACACAAAGCAGGGCTCTGGAATGAGGATTTCGTCGCCGGGATCCAGAATGGAGAGCATGGTTGCCTGCATCGCCTCGCTCACGCCCACGGTGGCAAGCACCTCCGACTCCACGTCGTACGTCACGCCATATCGATCCTCCAGATCGGATACGATCGCCTGGCGAAGGTCCTCGCGTCCGGCGTTGGAGGTGTAACTTGTGGCGCCGTCGTTGAGCGCGTCGATACCGGCTTGCACAGCGGGCTGCGGCGTCACGAAGTCGGGCTCACCAATGCCCAGCGAGATCACATCATCCATGGTGGCGGCAATCTCAAAGAAGCGCCGGATTCCGCTGGGCGGCGTGGTGCGAACACGTTCGGAGAGATAGGTTTCCAAGTCGGCGGTAACGGCAGCATCAGACATAAACGGGCGGCAGCGAGATTCGGAAAAGCACAAAGCATGTGATGTACCGCTGGTTGGATCGGTAGATCCGCACGGGCAATAGCGAGCACTCTTCGTATATAATGCGAACATGCGCATTGAGAACGCCCGATCTGCCTCCTATACTTACATGATTGATGACGTATCGTAAGCGCTTTCCGTATCCACCAACACGTGACTCCTATGTCTACCCTCTCCCAAAACTACATTGATGGCTCCTGGCAGCCCGCTGAAACCGATGCCACCTTTGCCAGCCGAAATCCGGCTGCGTTCCAGGATGTGGTGGGCCACTTTCCCGCCTCAGGCCCTGCCGATGTCGACGATGCGGTCGCCGCGGCCCAGCGTGCGTTCGACGGCTGGTCGAGCACGCCTGCTCCCGAACGCGGACGCATACTGAAGCGCATTGGCGATCTGCTGCTGGAGCGCAAAAACGACCTGGCCGATGCCATGACGCGCGAGATGGGCAAACCGCTTAGCGAAACACGGGGCGATGTGCAAGAGGCCATCGACACCGCCTACTACGCCGCCTCCGAAACGCGTCGGCTGTTCGGAAATACCGTTCCGAGCGAGCTGCCCGACAAGTTCAACATGACCATTCGCCGTCCAGTAGGCGTGTGTGGACTGATCACAGCCTGGAACTTCCCGGTGGCTGTGCCCACATGGAAGATCTTTCCGGCCCTTGCAGCGGGCAACACCATCGTGTTCAAGCCCAGCGAAGAATCGCCGCACTGTGGCGCGCTGCTTGTAAAGGTTCTTGAAGATGCCGGGCTTCCTGCAGGCGTTCTGAACCTGGTGCAAGGCGATGGCACGGTTGGTGGCGCCCTGGTCGAGCACCCGTCTGTTGATGCGGTCTCCTTCACCGGCTCCACCGAAGTCGGCAAACAGATTGGCGAAACGTGTGGCCGACTCAACAAACCGCTCTCCCTCGAAATGGGCGGTAAGAACCCGATGATTGTAATGGAGGATGCCGACCTCGACCTTGCGCTCGAAGGGGTGCTATGGGGCGCATACGGCACAACCGGACAACGCTGCACCGCCACCAGCCGCCTCATTGTGCATGAGGATGTGCACGACGAACTGGTCGATCGCATCCAGGAAGCAGCCGAAGAGCTTACACTCGGCGACGGACGCGAAGAGGGCGTCGATGTGGGGCCGCTCATCAACGAGGCCGCGCTCCACAAAGTGCAGTCCTACATGGAGATTGGCCAGAACGAGGGTGCTACGCTTGTCTTTGGAGGCGACACGCCCAGCGACGCTGCTCTGCAAGATGGCTACTTCTTTGAGCCTACGCTCTTCACCGATGTAACGCCAAACATGCGTCTCGCACAGGAAGAAATCTTCGGACCCGTGCTGAGCGTGCTCACGGTGTCGTCGTACGAGGAGGCCGTGGACGTTGCCAATAACTGCGACTTCGGTCTGTCGTCCAGCATCTACACTGAGAACGTGCGCAATGCCTTCCGAGCGATGCACGACCTGGAGGCGGGCATCACGTATGTCAACGGGCCAACGATTGGTGCCGAAGCCCATATGCCATTTGGCGGCGTAAAAGACACCGGCAACGGCCATCGCGACGGCGGCTGGGAGGTCTTCGACTTTTACACCGAAACCAAGACCGTGTATGTCGACTACTCGGGCCAACTCCAAAAAGCGCAGATGGATAACGCGCCCGATGCGTAATGCGAAGTGTGATTGAGGTCCTTTGCCTGTAGCATTGTGGTGTTCGTAGAGGCGTCTGCAAAGGCGCCTCTACGCATTTTTGGTCGAACGGCCGAGCCTCCTCCGGATCATCTGCCAAGACAGATCAATTCATGGCGGTGCGCTTGTTTTGTCTTTCTGATACCCAATAACTTTCATGCCACATGACCCTCCGCGTCTCACATCTAAACAACGTGCTTTCCTGCGTGGCGAAGCGCATGACCTGGATCCAGTAGTTCGCATCGGAGACGATGGGCTAAGCGACGGGGTCGTTGCTGCTGTTGAGGAAGCCTTTAACACCCGCGAACTGCTGAAGGTGAAGACTCTAGGCGGCTCACCCGACGAAGTGCACACGCTAAGCAACGAACTCCTTGACCGGCTTTCGATGGACAATCCAGTTCACGTGGTGCAGGTGATTGGCAGTATCATGGTGCTCTACCACCCATTCCCGGATACGCCAGAGATTGAACTTCCGTAGCGCAAAATCAACCTGTGCGTAGTGCCCGTCCCAGCGTATCTGCTACTGCTCGTTGGGATAGCGGCGCTCGGGCCAACCGGTTTCGTCGATTTCCGCCATGATCGGGAAAAGCTGATCGAGTCCCTCATCGACTTTGGTCTGCGCCACATGATTGATATAATTGCTCATCACCTTTAGACTGATTAGCGCGTTGATTTCATAGAGGTGCATCTCTTCAATACCATCATTGCGCAGGCGTTCGCGGTCTTCCTCGTCGAGCCAGCCATCTTTGTCGAGCATGAGGCGGGTAGCCTGCACGATTGCACGGATGTTGGCCCGCTCCGGTAGGCGTCCCTGGTTGAGCATCTCGATCTCATCACGAGACAGCCCGGCTGCATGCCCAAGTGCAGCGTGCGTACGTGTGCAGTAGTGGCAGTCATTATACCGCGAGATGGCCAAGATAACGGCTTCGCGCTCATCATCGTCGAGCTCTCCTTCTTCCATAAGCTCCATGGCAGCAATGTAGATTTGTGCCACCGCAGGATTATGTTTGTTTACCGTCTTGATAATTTCAGGGACCAGGCCATAGTACGCCGTAGCCATCTCACGAGAACGCTCAAACTCATCGGTAGAAAAAGTTGGCATACAGGCGGCACATTATAAAAAGTAATATTTATACAGCCTCGAATGCCGAAGAACGCGGAGCCTCGGGCCATTCGGTCTTGTTGAACTCGTCCATGATCGGAAAGAGGTCCGACACTTCGGGGTCTACTTCCGTTTGCGACACATGATTAATATAGTTGCTCATGGTTTTAAGTGCAATGAGTGCACTCAGTTCGTACAGATGAGTAGGCGTGATTCCAGCCTTGGTAAGCACCTCGTAATCCTCGGTAGTCAATTCGCCTTCTCGTTCCATGAGCAATCGTGCGGCCTGCACCACCGAGCGCAGCGACTCAGACCCCGGCAGTCCGCCTTGGTTTACCGCTTCAATGTCGGAGGGATGGAGGCCAGCGTCATGCGCAAACCCGGCATGTATGCGTACACAATAATGGCAGTTGTTATACTCGGAAATAGCGAGCAAGGCAATATTGCGTTCCGCCTCGGAAAGCACGCCCTCTTCGAGTACTTCCATGCCTGCAATGTAAATTTGAGCTACAGCAGGATTGTGTTCATTAACCACCTTGATGAGGTTAGGGACCATGCCAAAACTCTCTTTGGCCATGCTGCGCACACGGCGTGAAGGCGTGTCGAAATGTGTTGAAGGTTTCTCGGATGTGGATACAGCCATAAGCAAAAACTACAAAGTAGAGCAGATGGGCAGAGTGCATGAGCGTGCTGCGCATTGTGTGGAGCCGATTAGCCCATAAACAGACGCTGACGACGTGACGTATCAGGCGGTTCGGGCAGGGTCTCTATCTCTGCCTCTAGTGGCTTCAGCGGAGCCTCCACATCAAAGTCGGCAATGTGATGGGTGTAGCTCGTCATCTTTTTCATGCCAATGAAGGCAAAGATTTCGTAGAGCTCCCCGCGCGAGACCCCATTTTTTTCCAACGCACGTAGTTCTTTCGGCGTAAGCCATCCGCGCTGATTGCAGGAGCGGCGCGTAGTTTCGACAAGTGCCTGAAGCCGTGCATCGTCCACGGGCTCATCCGACAAAAGCTGATTCACTACACGATACCCAAGCCCCGCATCTAACGCCATACGTGCATGCACAATAGCGTCGTATCGGCTGTTATGATAGCGTGCCAACTCCAATAGCACCGCCTGTTGTTCGCGTCGCGACAACACTCCATTAACAAGCGCTTCGTCGGCAATCATATATACAGCAGAAGGAGCTGCGGTATATGTATTGGTTTCTTTGAAAAAGTTAGGGATGACACCGTACGTCTGCTTAGCTTCGTCTATAACAGAGTTCATAGTACTGATGGGCTACTGATATTTTGCGAGCGTACTTTGCGGCATTTAGAGTACTTCATTGACAATACATACTTTAAAAGAAGAGGTGTGGGGGATGCCCCCACATGTCAGTGATAGAGTATAGGATCTGGCATATGAGAAGAGCAAGTTTGCCTCGCTCATTGCTCTTTCTTTGTGGATGTCGTTACATCTGATTGGTTGAACGCCGTGAGGCTGTTTCGAGCTGTTCTAGATCTGTCGGCCTTTGGCTCCTACGAATAGACTGCGTGCAGGACCGTGCACACCTGTTCTACATCTACTTCAGATATGTCGCGATGCGTGGTGATACGTACGGTATGAGGGCCAAAGGGCGTAACCATCACATTGTGGGCAGCCAATGTTTCTGAAACCGACTCCGCCGTGTGCGTGTCGGTATGAACCATTATAATGTTGGTCTCTACTCGGTCCATATCCACATGAAACCCGGCACACTGAGTGGCGGCTTCGGCAATTTGGCGCGCGTGGTCGTGATCGCTAGCCAGTTGGGAACGGTGGTGGGCCAGAGCATGGAGCCCGGCAGCAGCAAGAATACCAGACTGCCGCATGCCTCCGCCCAATCGTTTGCGGGTGCGTCGGGCCTGGGCAATGGTAGATTCGGCTCCGGCAAGCACCGACCCCACTGGAGCGCCAAGCCCTTTGGATAATGCCACCCACACCATGTCGAACGGAGCAGCATATTCGGCTTCCGAGATGCCCGTGGCGGCGCTTGCATTCCACAGACGCGCCCCATCAAGCAACGTGTTCAACCCATGCTCGTGTGCGGTTTTTGCAACCGCATGCAATTGCTCGACCGGATAGATGCGTCCGCCTGCTTTATTGGCTGTTTGCTCTATGGCCACCAAACGGGATGGGGCAAATACCGCTCCTGTTGGACGCACCGCAGCCGTCACTGCGTCCGACGTTAACAGCCCCTCGTCGGTCGTTACCGGATGCAGCTGCACGCCCGAGAGCATGCCTGCTGCGCCGGTCTCATAGTTATAAAGGTGACTGCTGGCGTCGAGAATAACTTCACTACCGGGCTCGGTAAGCACATGCACGGCAATTTGATTCGCCATAGTACCCGAAGGAACAAACAGTGCGGCCTCTTTCCCGAGGAGCATCGCTATTTTGTCCTGCAACCGGTTTACCGTTGGGTCTTCGCCGTATACATCATCGCCCACCTCAGCATCCATCATAGCCTGGCGCATGGCTGGGGTTGGACGTGTGACGGTGTCGCTGCGTAAGTCGATCATACCGAGCCGAAAAGTGAGAATAACGAGTTGGAGCGTGCGTATGCTATGCACTGCTGCTATGGTGCTGCTGCTATGGCACTGCAAATCTGTTACCAGCCATGCTGTGCCATCCGCTGCTCAATGGTGCGGGTGTAACGCGTCATGTAGTGAGGGCTACGCGAACGGGGAGCGGGTAAGCAGGCCGCCAACCCAGCCGCTTGATGACGTGAAAGGTCGTTGGCCGTAATACCGAAGTGGTGATGTGATGCCGCTTCTACGCCATAAATACCAGGGCCCCATTCTACCACATTTACATACAGGTGCAAGATCCGCTCTTTCGACAGAATGAGTTCCGCAAGGTATGCCAGCGGCAGTTCAAACGCCTTACGCACATACGACCGGTGGGTCGTCAAAAATAGGTTTTTAACCAGCTGCTGGGTAATCGTTGAACCGCCTCGACGTGGCGGGCCCGCAGACTCCTCAAACGCGTCCTGAATGGCCGCCCAATCAATGCCTCGGTGCTCGTAGAAGCGACCATCTTCGGCAGCCACAACGGCCCGAGGCATATGGATCGAGATCGCATCAGACGACACCGGATGATACACTCGGGTATAGGTGGTATCGCCAGCCCACCATGCCTCCACCGCTCGTTGTGCCTGAATGCCAGTCAGCGGCGGCCAGAACGTGGTATACGCGATAAGCAAGAGCGTACATCCTACAAGGTAAGCCGCCGCCACCAGTAGAATCCCGCGCAGGCTCCGACCCACAAGCCGAAGAAGCCTGCGGGCTGGCCCGGACGATTGCGACGACATGACGGTTCACCTCTAATGGATTAGCGGGTGATATCCAGAATCTTCAGCGTGATGGTTCCCGCTGGCACCTTAATGTCTACCTCGTCTCCCTCTTCTTTGCCAAGCAACCCCTTGCCCACCGGACTGTCTACACTGATTTTGCCTTCCGACACATCAGCCTCTTGTTCGGCAACAAGCGTGTACGTTTGTTCAGCCCCCGTCGTCAGGTTTTCGACGGTAACGTTCGATAGAATGTAGGCTTTGCTATCGTCAACCTCATTTTCATTCACCACCCGAGCCCGAGAGATGGTGTCTTCAAGTTTTGAAATGCGGGCTTCGAGTTTGCCCTGCTCTTCTTTGGCCGCGTCGTATTCCGCGTTCTCCGATAGATCGCCCTTGGCCCGCGCTTCCGCAATCGCATCAGCGATCCGTGAACGCTCTTTTGTTTTCAAGAATTGCAGTTCATCTTTGAGTTCTTGAAGGCCCTCTTCTGTGAGGTATACCGTTTTCTTCGTCATAAAGGGTGCGTACATCTCATGAGCAATACATCTTGACTTCTCCCCCGACTAAAGAGAGCGGGGATTCACTCTCGCGAGTATGACTTCCTGTTTCTCAGAACCGTGCTTGGTTTTGCTCAACAGCGTACAAGCCTTACCGTGTTCTCCACAGGCACTAGCACGTTGCAGTGCTCCCGCCAGCCCGACGGTACGATGTTTTTGGCAGCGTGTATGTCGATGTCGCCCTTGGGTATCGGTGCGACGGCATAACGAACCTGAAAACAGGACTTTTTTCGTTGACGGCTGTATGCCACGACAAATGCGAAGCTTTCACGTCCGTAAAAGATCGTAAAGTTTAGCCGCTTTCATTCCACAAGGGATTCATCATAAAGACAGACCGCCACACCCGTGCGTGCACAGGGGCGGGTGCACAGGGGCGGCGGTCTGTCGTATGTTGCAAATTCCGTACTCTTATTCGCAGCGAGCACGCCAAATGTTCCTTAACGTTGCGGTCACATTACATTATGTAGCGATGCATCTCACGGGAGTTCATTCGCTGCGCTCACAGCGCCAGCGGCCTGCTCCGAGATATACAGGGGCCTTCACTCGTCAGGCGCTGCAGGGCGTGACTCCGTTCTCACACCATACCATTCGAGTGAGACAAAGCACTTCGCTACCATCCTCCATGATTCTGCGAAGATGACGGAGGCTCGCCCTCTGACGAGGCTGTAGCAATGCTATTGTCAACACGGCGGGCGGTCCAGTAATGGTCTTGCCAATAGCTTTCGTTGAGATTCGATACCATTACACCTCGACTCGATGAGGCATGTACGAAGCGTCCACTTTCAATATATACGCCCACATGCTGCCCCTTGTCGTAGTGAAAGAACACCAGATCGCCTGGAGCCAGGTCGCGCTGCCGCACTCGATCGCCTACCTGGACCTGCTCGCTGGTTGTACGCGGCATATCGACATTGGCTACGTCTCGATAGAGCACTTGAACAAGTCCGGAGCAGTCAATGCCGCGTCGGGTGGTGCCGCCCCATTGATGTGGCACACCGTCCCACGCATCTGCTGCTTGCTCCCACCGATCTACCACGTCACGATGTTCGCCCGATGTGTTGTCAATGGTTGATGCCGAACTGGAACACCCCACGATCAAAATTGCCAAACTGCCCCAAACAAGCAGGTGCCGAACCGAAAACAGTACACGTTGCATAGGACAAGAGACACGTTGAGATACAAACAACGAAGCAATACGTAACTTTCAAGGCCCACCTCCATAATGCGTTCATACCTGCAACAACAGGTTGAATCAGCAGGTTGAGGAGGATCACCTCATCTATAAATAGGTTTGCTTAGTGTGTATACACCCCGCTCACCTGTTACTGATCCTTCCGATTATGCCTTATCCTGAAGCAATGGTTGCCCCCATGCGCGAAGAGCTTACGCGCATTGGTGTTGAAGAGCTTACTGATGCCGATGCAGTGGATGCTGCTTTTGCAGATGCTGCTGACAAAACCGTGTTACTCGTTATCAACTCGGTATGTGGATGTGCTGCAGGAAACGCGCGTCCTGCCGTTGCTATGGCCTCGCAACTAGATGTGCAACCTGATGAGTATGTGACGGTCTTTGCCGGCCAAGATTTGGAGGCTACCGAGCGTGTGCGTGAAAATCACCTGGCGGGTATCCCTCCATCATCACCGTTTATTGCGCTGTTTAAAGACGGACAGCCGGTGTACATCATTGAGCGGAAACACATTGAAGGGCGCAGCGCCAATGCGATAGCAAACGATCTAAAAACAGCCTTCGAGGCCTATTGCAATGGCGATGTCCCCTCGGATGCTCCCAGCAGTCCACCCCCACAGCAGTCGGCCTCTTCCGGACTTCCGTCTAGCTTTCAGTCGTTCTCTTGATCAGATGCACAAACGCATCTCTAAAGATGGTTTGGGGAGTAACGGTAGCAACGACGCACTTTGGGCGAACAGACACTCCCAGCGTGCAATCTCGGGCCGTTCGATGGGTCCACACCGATCAAACGGTAGAATGAGATTTCCACATCCGGTGCCGGCTCCCTCTTCGCGATGACAAGTGAAACGCGGCGTATTTGTGTTGACACCTGTTTGCTTGTCTGAGAGCAAGGAAACGCAAAACGGCCCGCCTGCCTGTGAGGGCAGCGGGCCGTTGCTGTCTGCATCTAGATGGCACAATGGTAGAAGCACATTGACGCTGTACCGCGTGCCACACAGTTTGCTACAGAATGTACTGACTCAAGTCGCGGTCGGTCGCAATAGAGCTGAGACGTTCCTTCACGCGTTCAGCATCAATCACAACCTCCGTGTCATCCATCTGGTCGGGCACATCATATAGGATGTCTTCCAGCAATGTCGTAAGAATCGTGTGCAAACGACGGGCCCCAATGTTTTCCACATCAGCGTTTACCTGCGCCGCTACACGTGCAATCTCGCGAACCCCTTCATCTTCAAACGTAATCTCTACGCCTTCAGAAGCCAGCAATGCTCGGTACTGCTTCAGCAATGCATTGCGCGGCTCTTTAAGAATCCGATAGAAGTCTTCTTCATCGAGATTGTTAAGCTCAACACGAATTGGAAACCGGCCTTGCAATTCTGGAATGAGGTCGCTGGGCTTTGATACATGGAACGCCCCGCTGGCCACAAACAGGATGTGATCGGTCTTCACCATTCCGTGCTTGGTCTGCACGTTCGAGCCTTCCACAATAGGAAGCAGATCGCGCTGAACACCCTGGCGCGACACGCCCTGTCCAGCACCGCCCTGATCGCGTTTATTGGTCCCCGAAGCGACCTTATCGATCTCGTCAATGAAGACCATACCCGTTTGCTGCACCCGCTCTAGCGCATCTTCTTTTACCTGATCCATGTCGATCAGTTTTTGCGCTTCTTCTTGGGTAAGCAGCTCGCGTGCCTCATCAACGGTAACACGACGCTTCTTGCGGTTTTGGCTGCCCAGGTTGCCGAACAGCTCTTGCAGGTTTACCCCCATCTCTTCCATGCCCATGGGGCCAAAGACCTGCATCATGGACGACGAGGAGTCCGATGACACTTCGATTTCAATTTCACGCTCGTCGAGATCGCCCCGGGCCAGCTTCTCCCGAAATTTCTCGCGCGTGCGTTCACGCAGGTTTGCCTCGGTGGGCGGAGCATCCTCTGCAGACTCGGGATCGCCGTTGGACTCATCGCGCTGCAGCACGAAGCCCGGTCCGGTAATACTCGAAGCACCACTGCTGCCGGTACTGCTTTTTTGGGAGTCGGTGGGCGGAATCAGAATGTCGAGGATGCGGTCTTCAGCCCGCTGCGCGGCTCGTTCTTGCACCGCCTCTTTGTGCTCTTCCTGCACCAGGTTCACGGCAATATCGGCTAAGTCGCGAATCATACTTTCTACATCGCGCCCTACGTATCCGACCTCCGTGAACTTCGAAGCTTCCACCTTAATGAACGGTGCACGAGCAAGCCTGGCGAGCCGGCGGGCAATTTCTGTCTTCCCGACTCCGGTAGGCCCAATCATGATGATGTTGTTGGGCATAATCTCCTCGCGCATGTCCTCTGGCGCATTTCGGCGACGCCAGCGGTTGCGCAATGCAATAGCTACATTCTTTTTTGCTTTGTCTTGTCCAATGATGTAATTGTCGAGCTCCTCGACAATTTGACGGGGCGTAAGTTCGTCGAGCGAAGGATGCGTTCCCATAAAAGCAAGTTATCAATGGATGCAAAAAATCGTGCGTGGGTCATTTGGAGCTATTCGAAGGCCCTTTCATCAGCGTAGAGGGGTCGTAGGCTCTCAACTCACCACGCACGTGCACAGCGTGCATTCGACCGATTTAATACGATGAGGTAGACGTCGGCTCATCGGATTCAGCCTCTGGGGCTTCATCGGAATCTTCAGGATCTTCAGCGTAGTCGTCGAGGCTCGACCGCGTGGGAGCGTCGAACTCATCATAAGACACGGGCTCTTCTTCAGCCGGTACTTCGTCAGCAGCTGAGACAGGCTCTTCTTCAGACGCTCCGTTATAGCCACTTCCAAACGTACGGTCGCGGTAGTAATCGTCGAGGATCTCTTGCACATCTTCGTGCTCCTCATTTACGATCAACACCGTGTAATCGTACGGATAGCCGTCGCGTTTTTCGAGCCATACGGCTCCTGCTGACTCGAGATCGCTAACGAGTGCCTTTGGATCGTAGCCTTCGCCCAGCTCTTCCGATATTTTGCGAAGGAGTGGGGTCAGGTACACCTCGTCGTACTGCCCGAAGAACTCTTCAGTCACTTCGATCGTGGCCCGCAGGATTGGATCTTCGAGCGGCTTTTGCTGCACAGGGGGCTTCGATGCCCGTGTACGGCGGCGACTGGGGCGTTTGGCTTGTTCACGCGAGGTGAGCGTGGTACGTGCCGACGAGCCGAGCAGGTTGCGGGCATCGAGGTAGGCTTCGTCTTCCAGATACGGGGAGATATCCTCGTTCTGTGGGGGATGCACCGATGCAACGAGCGGACGCACCCCTCGCTCACGAATCGCACGGATCAACGGCAGGTAAGGCCGGTCTCCGGTTACGATAACCACTGAAGTGATATCCGTACGCGTGTTCAGCAGTTCGGTGACATCAACCGTCAGATGTTGTTCGGACGCGTTCAGTTGCACGGCCGTAGGGGTTACCTGCGGTGCAAATCCTCGTTCGTAAAGCTCTGTTTCGGCACTGCCAGGAACAGCATCGGGGAGCGTAGCAAAATCGGCATATGCGCGTGCATATACGGTGGGGGTGTCGTCTCCTTCTTCAAGATAACGACGGACTTCATCTATGATACGTATGGCCAGTGCCTTGGGGGCGCGCTCAGTATCCTGCGCGTGCAGCACGGTATAGAGGTTATCATAGTCAACAAACAACGCCGCGCGGGGAGCGGCGGATGCAGTGTGATCTCCTGATACGGTGGGCATAATAGGCTTAGGGTCAGGTTCATTTAGTTCAATGAAACCGGCATTTGTATGTGTATATCACGGCCGGTGCCCCCTGAGATACGCAAATCCCTCAGGTGTACAGCGTTGGTGTAATGTGTACATCGTTACAGAGAAGCACGTATCGAGAGGAAGCAGAGCGGAAATACCTGGAGAATACGTGTGGTATTCCGTTGCTTTGTCGCGCTGCTACGTGGCGTCAGAATCCACCTTCAGATCAAGGATCGTCCGGTTGTGGTTGGTGTAAATGCAGATGTCTGCCGCCTGCCGCAGGCCTTCTTCCACTATCGTGTGCGCATCCATGTTGGGGGCATGTTTTTGCATGGCGCGCACAGCAGCCAGCGCATATGAGCCACCCGATCCGATTGCGATGATATCGTCATCGGGTTCGATCACATCGCCGCTGCCGCTAATAACGAGCAGTCGATCGCTCGAGGCTACAGCCAACAGCGCTTCCAAACGCCGCAGGTAACGGTCGGTGCGCCAATCTTTGGCAAGCTCTACAGCTGAACGCGTTACGTTACCACCATATTCATTTAGTTTTTCTTCAAAGCGTTCAAACAGGGTAAACGCATCAGCGGTGGAGCCGGCAAATCCTGCTAAGATCCCATCGTTGTAGAGCGTGCGCACCTTTTCCGCTTTGTGCTTCATAACCGTTTCGCCCATCGTTGCCTGGCCATCGGATCCCATCGCAATTTGACCATTGTGGCGAACGCCAAGTACAGTAGTTCCATGCAGGGGCGAATCGGTAGGCATATACGTATGTAGTCGCGTGTGTGGAAGAGTACTATAAACCGTAGCATGGGTATTACATCCAACACGCCGTGCAGTTCGCCAACTTAGCGCGGATATTGTGCCAGTATGTTAACGATGTGGTCTTGTGCTGCACGAAGCGGACGGGTGCTGCCAACGTGGTTGTTAATTATGATTGCAAAGGCCAAGGGGGTGCCATCTAACGACGTGACATACCCAGCTAGCGCGCTTGTATTTGAAAGCGTTCCTGTTTTTGCACGTACATTGCCCCGCGCAACAGTAGCCCGTTGGAATCGATTGCGGAGCGTGCCGCTCTGTCCACCAACGGGCAGCGAAGCCCAAAATGCTTGGCGCACTTCAGGGTCAGGGTGGTTCCACATGTACACCAACAAGTCAACAACTGCTCCGGTGGAAATCAGATTGTAGCGCGACAGACCGGAGCCGTCTACAAGACGGATGTTGGAAGGTGACACGCCCGCACGCTGCAGCACCCCTTCGGTGAGCCGAATCCCACGTGCCCGAGTTCCAGAAACAGCACGTAACGAATCGCCATGCGCATAAGCGCCAAGCGTGTGCATAATCTGTTCGGCGTAAAGGTTATTGCTGTCTTGATTCATCGTTTTGACAAGCTCATAAAGCGGCGGGGAATACACCGTAGTGAGTGTATCTTGAGTTGCAGGCGGCGGTACATCGCGCATCAGCGCGGGGAAGTCGCCAGTGGTAATGCCGTTTCGCTGTAAGGCTTCATCAAAAAGAGTAGCTGTAAATAGAGTAGGATTGTCTACGGTAACCGAAAACTCCGTGGAACGCCCAGCAGGAATACGTCCTCGTACTTCGATCACATTCTGACCCGGACGACGAGTAAACGAGCGCCATATGGAATGGCCGGCAGACACGCGCTCTAGATTGGAGCTTACCGTAATGTATGACGTGTTTTCGGGGCGCCAGGTCACGCGGGGACGAGCAAGGTGAGATGGGGCCTCAACTTCCACATCCACAACATTTTGACGATACGAGAGAGCACTGCTTTGAGCAGCGTAGGCATAGGAGCGATCGTCCCAACTCCACCCCGGCGCCATGGCGGGCTCATCAAACCGAGTGTCGTCTCCGATAACACGCCCTTCGACATGCCGAACGCCGGCGTGATACAACCCGTTCGCCCAGTTCGCAAGCACATCCTCCGATGACGCTACCGACCCCAACGAGGGATCACCGCTCCCGTGCAGAATTAGATCCCCGGGCACGGTGTCTCCACTGCGCGGAGCCGTTGCGGTAAGCGCTGTTTCATACTGAAAGTCTGGCCCAAGCAGCTCTAGCGCTGCTGCAGAGGTCAGCACTTTAACAACCGACGCTGGAATAGCCGCCCGGTGGCTGTGCTGCTCAACGAGGAGCTCGTTGGTCTCTAGATTTTTGACGGTAAGATGCCACGTGCCCGTCGAAGCATCGTGCTCCTCGAGTACTTCGTAAATCGCATTGCGCATCTCGTCGTCCCACGAGAGTTGCGCAGCGGCCGGATCCGGAGAACCAGCAAAAGCTCCTACAAGAACTGCACTTGCAATCCATACGATTTGATAGGCGCGCATCATAATGGTCAGGGCAGAGCAGATATAAAAAGAGTGGCAGGTACATCCCGTCTTCATGAATGCACTTAGCGGGAGTCCGGTTCGGTATCAGGAAGAGGATCGTCCGGAACGTCGGGCGGTACTTCTTCAGGATCTGCAGGCACACCATTGGGCGGCAGTCCAGGTGCAGCCTGGGATGGCTCGGGCGCATACCCAGGCGCCTCGAACTGATCGTCTAGTGCCTCTAGTCGATCTGGACGCAGCGCTACGAACACATGGCTTGTCGCATGCAGCGGAACAGCCGGGCGTAGCGTAATGGCCAGATCATTACGCCCGGTTTGTGTTTCTACATGATCTATCGTTCCAATGGGCCATCCAGCAGGAAAAACGCCACTGTAGGTGCTAGCCACCACCTGCTGCCCGGCCTCTACGGGCTCAGTTTGCACCACATGATGCATGCTAAGTGCGTCAAGGCGGTCGCCCTCCCACTGCACCATGCCCTCGGCTCCAATTGCACTGATGACACCCGGCACCCGAAAGTCTGTGTTTAGAAAGGGCATAACCTGACTGAAGCGCTCGCTGGTCAGCAAAACGGTACCCACAATGCCATCGGGTGTGAGTACAGCCATGCCCGTCTCCACACTATCGCGTCGCCCTACATCGAGCGTGAGTAAATTATGCTGTTGGGTGATGTCTTTCTGTAAGATGCGTGCTGCTACGAGTTCGCGCTCTGCAAACACGGTATCGGCATGGGTTTGCAACGACAACATGGCTTCGAGTTCATCGTTGCGCTGGCGCGCATCGCGAGAGCGTGCGACCTCACCAGCCAGCTCAATGTTGCGAGCTCGCAACACCTCGTTTTCTTGAAGAGCCCGGGTGTACCGTTCGATCCACGCCAGTTGATTGTCAATACGGGCAGTAAGCTCCAGTCCATATGCGCGCAGCGACTGATTCATGCTGCGATTCCCCGTGAACAACACCACAAGCGATAGTGCCATGAGCGCCAAAAAAAGGGCCCAATCTTGAAACCGATCGTATTGTGAAGGCTGTGGCATGTGTACAGGATCGGAGACAGTGTGCCTCTTTAAAGCAGTGCTTAGGGCACCTTGGTGATTCCACCAGAACAACGGTTATACAAGTACACGCTTATATTCCTCAAGGTTTTCGAGTACGGTGCCTGTGCCACGCACAACAGCCGTGAGTGGGTTTTCGGCCACATACACGGGCAACTCTACACGATCGCGTAGCATCTCATCAAGGCCATGGAGCATAGCCCCCCCACCTGTAAGCATAATGCCTCGCTCCAACACATCGGCCCCCAGTTCAGGAGGAGTACGCTCCAAGCAACGGAGCACGCCGGCGGCAATCTGGTCAAGATTATCACGTAGCGCCTCGCGCACATTGACCGAAGAAATGGAGCGATCTTTAGGAATCCCGCTGACGAGATCGCGCCCCCGAACGGACAACTCCATTTCGGTTTCCATTTCAATCGCACTCCCTATCTCGCACTTGATGCGCTCGGCGGTCCGCGATCCTATCAACAGGTTGTGATTGCGCTTAAAGTACTGCACAACGGCCTTGTCAAACTCAGTGCCCCCCACACGAATCGACTCGTCGATTACAATGCCCGACAATGCAATGACAGCAATCTCGGTGGTGCCTCCACCAATATCCACCACCATATTGCCTACAGCCTCGCTTACGTCAAGGCCAATGCCAATCGCTGCAGCCATGGGCTCGGAGATCAAATGCACGCGCTTCGCACCGGCATGCTCAGCCGAATCGCGCACAGCTCGCTTTTCAACCTCGGTGATGCCGCTGGGAACGCACACAACCATCGACCGGATGGACGTAAACCAGTTGCGCCGCACCTTTTGCATGAGGCCCCGGATCATCTGTTCGGCCACCTTAAAATCAGCAATCACGCCGTCTTTCAAGGGCCAAATCGTTTCGATGTCGTTGTGGGTACGCTCATGCATTTGTAGCGCCTCATACCCAATCTCGCGGACCTCGCGGGTACTATGATCCACGGCTACGATACTGGGCTCATTCAAGACAATGTCTTCGCCTCGGATGTAGATAAGCGTATTCGCTGTGCCGAGGTCAATGGCAACGTCTTGTGTGAAATTGAAAAACATAGATCAGGACAAGGGGATTGGTAAAGTCCAAAAAGACGGTGCGTACGCAGTGCACCGCATAATACGTAGTAAGGTGCTATGCTACAATAGGGTCATAGGACGTCCATTTATAGGACGCACAAACAGCATGTGGGGAAGCACCATGCGCTACAAGAGCAACAACGCACACCGTGCTCGCATGCATAGACAACTAAAAAGATTCCATCCGGGCAACTTTTCGTTACATGCCGCCGACGCCTAAGTGGACCCACAAAAGAATCTTTGAACATGTCATTGCGAGGAGCGCCAGCGAGGGGGTGTCTTTAAGGTTGCAATCTTGTGCCTTCAAATCTTGTGCCTTCAAACTAGACGGCACTGCCCAGCCGGGAGGCATGAGACCCGCCAGATCCGCCCCCCAGGAGTACCCGTTCGCTACGCTCACAGCGCCACGTCGGTCGCAGAGCTCCCTCCTCGCGATGACCTGGTCCTTCGTACATAACTTTTTCTTCGCTATGTTGTTTATTTAACGTTGGTTGCCTCTACCGCCCGTTCAATGAGAGCCTGTTGGATCCTACAACAAGAACCCATCTGGGCGTCTTCTCGGGGAAACAGTCGGGGGA
>CAZZCI010000011.1:7051-19975 GCA_964653015.1 uncultured Rhodothermales bacterium | reverse complement strand
GTCCTCTCGTGGCGATGCACAACAGGCATGACCTATAGTCTCTCTGCGTCGCCACTAGTCTCTCTGCGTCGCCACGCTTGCCGGGACGCTCCAGCACTCCTAATCCACCACCCGGTTTCTTTACCTCGGGGGGGTACGTTGGACGCAGAGCGTCCATTCGTCCGTCGCGACGCAGAGCATCGCGACGAGGACGCAAGTGGGAGTTCGCCTCCGGTTGCGTTGTGTATACACCATAGCTCCTCTGAGGGGGACGTGATGAACGCCTTCCACGGTTCCTTCCTCCTCGGGGAGGAAGGGTGGGATGGAGGGGAAACCAACCGGCAATCCCCAAAATCATTGTTGAGCTCACTTACTGCATCTCTGCTGGTCACTTAGGGCGCCAATACACGTCCTACCTGGGCTTGCTCTACGGGGCCCGGTTCGTTTAGGGGATGAGAGAAGTCGCGCTCGTCTTCAGCCGGAATGTCTTGCACCTCAATGCTTTGCGTGCCAATGTTGGTGCCCGTGGCGTCAAGCAGGTTCACCTCAATCTGCACAACACTGACATCGCTTTCTCCCGAGTTTACGACCGTTCCAGAGAAGGCCCGTTCGCCATCGGGATGTTCGACGTATCGGAAATTGTGAACATTGATGTTTTCGGCTTGGTCGCTGCTTTCGCATCCAGCCAGCATGAGAATAGAGCTAAGCAGCACAAACGCGCCCACAATAGACGCCAAACGGGTAATCATGTACACAGGAAGACAATTTGCAAAAAAGCGTAGGTCTGCATAACGCCTGGGTCCGGACCGTTGGTATTCATTCGGAGACTCACATCCCAGCAATCACAAAGTTTAAACAGAAACAGGATCAGGCGGAAGTTAAACGGATTTGAGGTCGTTCAAGTTAGCGCGCAGGCGCTCCAGCTCGGCATTCGCATCGCGCTTTTTCTGACGCTCGCGCTCGACCACGTCATCGGGCGCTTTGGTTACGAACTGCTCGTTCTGTAGCTTGCCCTCCACGCTCTTCAGGAACCCCTCTTTTTCGGCAATTGCCGACTTCAGCCGCTCGCGCTCTTTGTCGAGGTCGATCATACCTTTCAGCGGTACGAACACTTCGCTCTCTTCAACGACGACCGAGGCGCTGGCTTTCGGCTTCGGCAGGTCGTGACCAACCGTGAGGTCCGTTACGCGCGCCAACTGTTCGAAGTAGCCCGGATACGCCCGCAGTGCCTCGGCCCGTGCGGTAGCCGTTTCGGGCAGACTGATCGTGGCAGCGACCTCCGTTCCGGCACCGACCCCGTAGTCGCTCTTGATGCTACGAATCCCCGAAATCAGTTCTTGCAGATGCGCAAAGGTATCGTGCGTACCGGCGTCGTGGGGCACATCGTCGGCCTGCGGCCAGTCGGATACGATGCAGGCATCGCCCTCCTCACGCGGACGCACCTTCCACCAGAGCTCTTCGGTGACGAACGGCATGAACGGATGCAGTAGCTGCAGCAGCGTCTCGAAAATGGATGCCGCACGCGCAATGACCTGCTCGTCCATCGCTTCGCCGTAGGGCGGTTTGATAAGCTCCAGGTACCAGTCGCAGTAGTCGCGCCAGAACACGTCGTAGACGATGGAGACGGCCTCGTTGAGGCGGTACCGGCTGAGCGCATCTTCAATGTCGTTGATGGCCGTGTGCAGCCGGTGCAGCATCCAGCGCTCCACCATCTCCAGTTCGTCGAAGGAGCGCGGGTCGTGATACTCTTTCACCGGGTGCCCCTGCGCATCCGTCTCCATGAATTGCCCGAACACGTTGTAGGCGTTCCAGATCTTGTTGGCGAAGTTGCGGCCCATCTCGAACTTTGACGGCGCCAGCTTAATGTCTTGACCCTGTGCGCAGAGCAGGGTGAGGGTGAAGCGCGTTGCATCGGCTCCGTACTGGTCGACCATTTCGAGCGGGTCGATGCCGTTGCCGAGGCTCTTCGACATCCAGCGGCCCTGCTCGTCTTTCACCATGCCGGTGATGAAGATCTCCGTGAACGGCGGCTTGCCGGTGAAGTGATACCCGGCCATCACCATGCGGGCAATCCAGAAGAACAGAATGTCGTAGCCCGACACCAGCACATCGGTTGGGTAGAAGCGGGCGAGGTCGTCGGTCTCTTCGGGCCACCCAAGCGAGGCAAACGGCGCCAGCCACGACGAGAACCACGTGTCGAGCACGTCCTCGTCTTGCACCATCTCCTCGTCGGTCTCGGGGCGGTCGATGCTGACGATATAGCCGCGGTCGGGGTCGGGATTGCCGTCCTCGTCGGTGTAGTACCACACCGGAATCTGATGGCCCCACCAGAGCTGCCGCGAGATGCACCAGTCGCGGATGTTTTCCATCCACCGGAAGTACTCGTTCTCCCAGCGTTTGGGGTGGAATGTGATGGTCCCGTCGCGCACCGCCTCGATGGCGGGCTCAGCGAGCGGCTCCATCTCCACAAACCACTGCCGCGAAATGAGCGGCTCGATGACGGCGCCCGAACGGTCGGAGACGGGCACGTTGATCGTGTGCTCTTCGACATCTGCAAGTAGCCCCTCAGCGTCGAGGTCGGCTACGATTTTGTCGCGCGCGGCAAAACGGTCGAGCCCCTCGTACGGACCGCCGTTCGCGTTGATGGTGCCATCGGGATTCATCACGTTGATGGTTTCGAGGTCGTGACGCTCGCCGATCTCGAAGTCGTTTTCGTCGTGGCCGGGCGTTACCTTCAGGGCGCCGGTCCCGAACTCGCTATCGATGTATTCGTCGGCGATAATCGGGATCTCGCGGTCGAGAACCGGCACGCGGGCGGTCTGGCCCACCAGATGCTGGTAGCGCTCATCGTCGGGGTGCACGGCCAGCGCCGTATCGCCCAGAATGGTTTCGGGACGCGTGGTGGCAATGGTGACGTGCTCGGTCTCGCCATCGGTTACGAGCGGATAACGCACATGCCACAGATGTCCATCACGCTCCTCGTTGTTGACCTCCTCGTCGGAGAGCGCTGTTTCGTTGGCCGGGTCCCAGTTCACGAGGTAATCGCCGCGGTAGATGAGCCCATCCTCATAGAGCCGGACAAACACCTCCTGCACGGCACGCGAAAAATCTTCGTCCATCGTGAAGTAGCTGCGGTCCCAGTCGCACGAATCGCCGAGCGTGCGCTTCTGCTGCAGGATGATGTCGCCGTACTCCTCTTTCCATGCGTGCACGCGCTTGATGAACGCCTCGCGGCCCAGGTCGTGACGCGTGAGATCCTCTTCTTCCGCAATTTTGCGCTCCACCACGTTCTGCGTGGCGATGCCTGCATGGTCAAGGCCGGGCATCCAGAGGGATTCGTGGCCCTTCATGCGGAAGATACGCGTGAGCGCATCCTGAATGGAGTCTTGCAGCGCATGCCCGATGTGCAGCCGCCCGGTTACATTGGGCGGCGGCATGGTAATGCTGAAAGGCGGGGCGTCGGTGTCGGCATGGGCCTCGAAGAACCCGTTCTCCTCCCAGTACTGGTACCATTTGTCCTCGATCTGCGAGGGGTCGTAGACGGTGGAGGCCGGGCCTGTGTCCGATTCAGCCATAGGGATGCAGGGGTTGGTGAGCAGCAACGGCAGTCGATTGCGTGCGTGCAGACGCAATTGGCACACGCGCAAATTGCAATGTAGCACGCACGCAGTACAATGCGCAGTGTAGCGATGCGGAGCCGAAGGGTTTCCCACTGATTTTACATCGCCGCATGTCCGTGTCATGGGTTGACTTGCGCATATAGTGCAGAGCGGGCCCACGTAGAATCATGGATATGATGTGCTTGCGGTTCTGCTGTATGGGAATTTCATAATGTATTGCTGCCTGTCGGTTGTAGATTGCAAGCCGTCTACGTAGCTTGGCTTATATTTCTCTAATGACAATCAAGTGTCACCTATGTTGTACCGAAGTTCTCTACCGTCTACTACACTATCGTGGATCGCCACGTTGGCCTTGCTTTTCACGTTGACCGGCTGCGACTCTACCGATGCTAATGAAGAACCAGACATTGGTGAAGGCAGCTTTACTGTGAGTGGCGATGTTGAAAGGGACGCTTCAGGAAATGCGCTGTTCTCAACATTCGAAAGCGACACCGCAAATACACTTACCATAGATATTACAGACAACCAGAACTTCTCGCTTACATTCCAAAGATTCTATGATTCAGATACCGACCCACTATCCGCGTTCTCGGAAGGGACATACGAGTTGGTAGAACCCACTGTGGCAGGGTCCCCTTTTAACGATCTCAGCATGTACGGTGAGTACGAAGAGTTTGATGAAGGAGAGCTCTTCGGCGTAACGTATACGTCCAAAGAGGACTTGCCTGGAACGCTTGAAGTCACTTCAGTCAGTGAAAATGAGATTCGCGGCACGTTCTCCTTTCAGGCAGTAGATTTCGATAACGAGAATGCCGGCGTAAGCGTTAGTGAAGGGGAGTTTCAGGCTACCGCTAATCCATGATAGACATGATAGAGTAAATCGGTTTGGCGTTCTGTCCCGGAAAAATGCTGTAGGATGACGTTTTCTTCGCGCAGAACGCCTGGGACCGATCCTTCGCTCTGATATATCTGTTTAGCGTGGTTCAATTGTCGCCTGGGATCTCCTCTGACAACGTAGCCGGATCATTAGCATTGAGGAACCCAAATATTGACCTGTGATCACGGCGAAGGATAGCTCAGGCGGCCTGGTCGACAACCGCCCCCATCTGATCAAGCACACGCTGCGTGAGAAGTGCTACCAATCGCCGACGCACCTCGCGCTGGTGGTCGAGGTAGAACGCGAATTCGTCTTCGGTGAAGTGACCTGCGATCATGCCCACGAGCGAGCGCTTCAGGCGACGGTCTTCCTTGAGCAGGTTGCGCACTTTTGCCTCCTGGTCGGCGCGGTGCATCTCTGCAAATCCGGTGTTGTATTTCCCCAGGTAGCGCGCCACCAGCGTAAGGAGGAGCGGATTCTGGAGCTTGCACAGCGGACGCAGCGTGCGGCTCTGGAACTGCTCCATCGGGCGCTGGTCGTCGGTATCCACCGGCACATAGGGGCGGATCTGCTGCACTGCGTCGTCGCGGGCATTGGCCTCCAGCCCCCACAGTTCGGGCGTGGCCAGCTCCACGCTGTTGCCTGCCGGGTCGCGCACATACAGCGACACGGCGCGCTCCTGATGGGGCCAGGTGGCTGTATCCTCAATGGAGACGTTGTGTTGATTGAAGCGCTCTTGCCACGCCTCCACCTGATTAAATGGAATGGCCAATGCGAGGTGTCCGGGTCCGTCGGCGCCATGGGCGGGTAGCAACTCCGTTTTGCGTGTGACCTCGGCGATGAACACGTGCACAATGCCGCGTCCGCACCGGAACGAGAGGTGGCGATCGGGCTCATCGAACACCATGGGCAGGTTCAGCACCGTGCCGTAGAAGTGGCGCGATGCCTCCAGATCCGAGGCGTACAGGCTGGTTTCGAGAACGTGGGTGGGGCGCATGGGACGTGCGATTATTAGTGAATGCGTTTTAGCGCAGCGCGCTGTGCCGCCAGCGTGTGCTCCAGCTCTTCTTCTCCGTGCGTGGTGCCGAAGAAGTATGCCTCAAATTGCGAGGGCGCCATGTAGACGCCTTCCTCCAACATCGCATGGAAGTATGCAGCATACCGCTCGGTGTCGGATGCTTTGGCATCCTCCAGGTCCGTCACGCGTTCGTCTGAGAAGAACAGACTGCCCATGGCTCCCACGCGCGTGGTGTAGTACGAGAGCCCCAGCGCCTCCAGATTCTGACGGGTCCCTTCTTCCAACGCTTCACTGTAGCGTTCCAGTTGCGGATAGATCGTGTCTTTTTCCTCGGCAATTTTCTTGAGCACCGCGTGGCCGGCTCGCATAGCCAACGGATTGCCGCTTAGCGTGCCCGCCTGGTACACGGGGCCCTCGGGCGACACGTAGTCCATAATCTCTTTGCGTCCGCCATAGGCGCCGACGGGGAGGCCGCCGCCAATGATTTTGCCGAGGCAGGTCATATCCGGAAGCACCCCGAACCGTTCTTGCGCTCCACCAGGCGCCACGCGGAATCCGGTCATAACCTCGTCAAAGATCAGCACGATGCCGTGCTCATCGCAGATTGCGCGCAGCTCCTCCAGAAAACCGGGCTCGGGGGGGATGCAGCCCATGTTGCCCGCAATTGGCTCTACAATGACGCAGGCGACCTCATCTTCGTACGACTCGGCCAGCTCACGTACATGGGCAGCATCGTTGTAACGAGCTAGGAGCGTATCCTTCGCATTGCCGTCGGTGACACCCGGTGAATTGGGTTCGCCCAGCGAGAGCGGCCCGCTTCCGGCAGCGATCAGGAAGAAGTCGCCGTGGCCGTGGTAGTTGCCCGCAAACTTGATGATTTTGTCGCGCTCGGTGTAGCCACGCGCCACGCGGGCGGCGCTCATGGTGGCCTCGGTGCCCGAGTTCACCATTCGCACCTTATCGACGGAGGGCACCAGGTCGCAAACCAGTTCGGCGACCTCGATTTCGATTTCGGTGGGAGCGCCAAAGGAGGTGGAGTGGGCCGCCGCATCGTGCACCGCTTGTACCACATCCGGATGCGCATGACCAAACAGCATGGGACCCCACGACCCAATGTAGTCGATGTAACGGTTCCCGTCGACATCCGTCATGTACGCCCCTTCTGCTGCGTCGATAAACAGCGGGGTGCCGCCTACGCTTTTGAAGGCGCGGGCGGGCGAGTTCACGCCTCCGGGAATGCGGTGCCGTGCGGCCTCATAGTGCTGCTTGCTCGTGGAAATATCTAACGATTGCGTGGGTGACGACGGGGTGGCCATAACGAACACAAGTTGAACTCAAGAAGCAACGAATGCTGCATCCCTTAGGATGGGACAGGCAGGCTCCCCCTTATACGTCAACATCAAACAGTTTGATCGTGAATCGTTTGCAATAGGAGGAGGCGCAGTTTCTTCGTTAATCAATCACATCGGTGCCCATGTATGGGTGCAGCACCTCGGGCAATTCTACGGTGCCCTCAGCGGTTTGATACTGCTCTAACAGAGCGGCCACGATACGCGGAAGGGCGAGTCCGCTTCCGTTGAGTGTATGCACAAGTTCGGGTTTGGCCTCGGCCTCTGGACGATAGCGAATTTGCATGCGACGGGCTTGAAACGCTTCAAAGTTGGAGATGGACGACACCTCCAGCCAGCGCTCTTGGCCGGCGCTCCAGACCTCCAGGTCATACTTTTTGGCTTGTGTAAAGCCCATGTCGCCGGTGCACATAAGCAGGCGACGATACGGCAACTCCAGCGCCTGAATCAGGGCTTCGGCCTCTTCACGCATGGCCTCTAGCGCCCGATAGCTGTTTTCGGGCTGCACAAACTGCACAAGCTCGACCTTGTCGAACTGGTGGAGCCGGTTCAGGCCGCGCACATCCGCGCCGTGTGATCCAGCCTCGCGTCGAAAGCACGGCGTATAGGCGGTGTACTTGATCGGTAGCGTGTCGGGGTCTAGGATTTCGTCGCGGTGCATATTGGTTACGGGCACCTCGGCAGTGGGAATGGGAAACAGCCCCTCCCGCGGAATCTCGTACATCAGGTCCTCTTTGTCGGGCAACTGTCCGGTGCCACGTGCGCTTTCTTCGTTGATGAACAGCGGGGGTTGCACCTCGGTGTAGCCGTTTTCGTGCGCCTGGTCGAGGAAAAAGTGAACGAGTCCGCGCTGCAGTCGGGCGCCGGCGCCGGTGTAGATGGGGAAGCCGCCGCCGGTTACTTTGGCACCGCGCTCAAAGTCCACGAGGCCCAGCGCTTCGGTGAGCTCCCAGTGCGGCTTTGGATCAAAATCAAAGGAAGGCACCTCGCCCACCTCAGCTTCCACCTCATTGTCGTCTTCGGTGGCGCCCACAGGCACGCTCCGGTGCGGAATGTTGGGCAGCGCCAGCAACATCCGCTGGGTGAGGGTTTCTTTTTCGCGGGCTTGCTCCTCCAGTTCGCTGATTTTCTGTTTGAGCGCTTGTGTTTCTTCGATGCGCTGCTGGGCTTCGTCGTCGTTTCCTGCGCGCTTGAGTTCACCGATTTGCTTCGAGACCCGATTAGATCGGGCCTGGGCCTCCTGCAATTCTGTGAGCAGTGCACGGCGCTCTTTATCTACATCGAGCAGCGCGTCTACGCGTTCCGGGTCGCCCTCGCCTTTGGCGCGCAGGGCTTCGCGAACACGATCGGGATGGGAGCGAACGGTGTCGAGGTCAAGCATAACGGTGCGTCATGAATCAGCAAGGGTGCGAGGGATGCCCCGGTCCTGTGTCGTTAACGGGGGCAGATATGTTGCAAGAACGCCAAACCGCTTGTCAAAGGCAGCGCCTTGGTGTTAAAAACCTGTTTTGATTTGCGAATTGGACCGTTCAGGCCAGCCCTTGCCGCGTGCGTCCGTACCATTCGGCGCTAAGCAAACTAATGATGACCAGGAGCAGCGGCCAGGCGTGGTTGAGGGCCCAGTCGCTCCGTTCCGTAGTTGTGGATGAGGTGAACTCGGGATGCGTCTGCACCCGATCGGGGAGGGCCTCGAACTCTTCTATAAAAAGCACCTCGCCTCCGCTTCGGGCTGCGATCTGGCGCATGAGCGATACGTCGGCGTGGGTTTCTTGCTGCTCCACATTGGGCGTATCAACCGAGAAGTCGCCTGCGTCGGTACCCAACTCGGTACCATTACGGGTGGCAGTGGCGGTGTACGTGTACGTACCCTCAGGTAACGCGCCCGCATCTAACTGGTATTGCCCCCCGCCGGCATGCGTCATGGTGAACGGAAAGTCGTCGTCGGCTTCATCGGTGATGGTAAGATCGACGCGCGCGTCATCAGCCGGTTCGCCGCGCCCATCGAGTACGCGTCCGGAAAAGGTGACTTCTTCGGTGCCGGCAAAGACCGGGGCATCGGGTTGGACGCGTACGGGATCGTCGAGGTCGGTGTCGGCCCAGCGTACGAGGTTGGTGACGAGTGTGGGCCAGAGTTCGGCGGCATCGGCACGAGATGCGGGCAGGGTCGTCCAGCGCCAGGTGCGGTGGGCGCTCACAAGGGCCGACCGCTGCCGATTGCGTTGCAGGGTGGTGATGAGCGGAGCATCGGTGTCGGTGCGGGCTAGCACGCGTGCATCAGGGCGTGGTTGCCAAGAGCCGTCGATCGTAAGAACCGGAGGGAGCTGACTCCAGAGCGCCTCATTGTCGAGATTTGTCCATGCCGGATGACTGGGCGCTTCGGTTGTGGGCGTGGGGCCCGACTCATACACCCGTTCGTTGTTAACGGTGGCTGGCAGCCGGTTGCCGGCCCATTCAGATAGCCGACTGGCATCCATGTTCGGGCCCCAGAAGAAGAGCAGCGGCTTGGTGTCGATCCACGTTTGCAGGTCGTTCCGAACGGATTCGGGCGTTTCGGTGGTGGGAAGCCCCGCGAGTAGCACCACATCGGGGGCATCCTCGTCGGTGGGCAGCGGGTCTAGAAGCGGTCCGTCGGGCGGAAGGACGGTCACCTGCACGCTCCATTCGGGATTGGCGCTGATGGCCCGGCGTAGGGCGCCCACATCCGGAAACGACGACCCTGCCAGGATCCAGGCGGTGCGGTCGCGATCTTCAATGCGCACCGTTACGCTCTGCTCGTTGTTGGCATCGGTGGCCTGGTCGGGCAGATCGTCGACCGCAACGGTGAGTGTGCGTGTGCCGGGCTCCTCGGGGGTGAACGAAAAATCAACCGGTTGATCGGCGGTGCCCTCGGGGAGAGTGATGTCGGTTTCGTCGAGCACTGTGTCGCCCTCACGCAGCGTTACGGAGAGCGTTTCGCCGGCGCCCTCCACGCTACGGATGCGCGCTTCGATGGGGTGAGGCGTGTCGGTGTAGCCGATGTCGTTCGTGCGGATGCGACGCACTTGCACATCCCGTTGGGGAAGAGTATCGCCGACAACCACCGGATAGATCGGCACCGGTGATCGTTCGGCAGCCTGCAGGGGCGAGGGGCCAGCGTTGTGGCGGCCATCGGAGACGAGAGCGATGGCTTCGAGGGGGGTATCGGTATAGGGCGTATGGTGGCGGGGCACGCCTTGCAGTGCTGCTGTGATGTTGGTGCGCGCGCCATCATAGGTGGGCGCGGTCTCGGCATCGAGTTCAGCATCGAAAGGATAGACGCTGGCAGGCGCATCGAGCGCGCGGTCCCACGTCTCCAGGAGCGTTTCCATTTGGCGATCTAGCGACATGTTGGTCGTGTCGACGCCCGTGTGCATCATGCTGGCCGAGTTATCGAGTGCCACGGCCAACTTCGGTGGATGCGTAGTGGTCTGCTCACGCGTCCAGAATGGTTCCAGCAGCAACAGTCCAATCAAAAAGAGCGAGGCCGCACGTAGCGTACCGAGCCCCCACTGCCATTTCGGGGGCAGAGCGGGGCGTGTGCGTGCATAGCTCCAGGTTGCTCCGGCCACAGCTGCCAACGCAATGAGGACAATCCACCACCAGGCTACACTTAACGTGAGCATACAACCAGCCAAAAAGCACAAAAAGAGCGAAGAAGAACCACGTTATGGCGTGCAGGTGGAGCAGCGTCTGCGCGTTGCATTGGGCTTATGTTACATAGGGCCAGGCCAGATACGTCATGTATCCGGCAAAGGCCAGAAGCAGCACCATCCCCTGCCAGCGTCCCAACCGTAATGATGGGCGTGCCAACACGTACAAAAGACCACAGATGACAAGCATCACAGGCAAGTGGATACGCACAACGGTATCCTCAACCAACAGAGGCTGCACCACGGATACGCTTCCTATTACAAAGAGCACATTGAGCATGTTGCTCCCCAGAATGTTGCCAATAGATAGCGCCGTTTCTTTTTTGAAGGCTCCAATCACCGAGGTAGCCAGTTCTGGCAGACTCGTGCCAAGCGCAACGATAGTCAGTCCAATGACCACTTCTGAGATGGCATAGGCCCGCGCAATGGCTGTTGCGTGTTCAACCATGAGGTGGGCCCCCAATCCGAGCCCTACGATGCCGCCAATGATGTACAGTAGTTGTTTAGGCACCGATGGGAGGCGAGAAGCGGTTTGGTCGACCAGGGCTTTGTCGACCAGTGGGTTTTTCCGGTTTGTTTGGCGAAAGAAGAGATAGAGCAAAAGCATGACGAGCCCCGTCACCAAGACCAGTCCATTCCAACGCTGGATTTGTCCATCGAGCGCAAACGCTGTAAACCCGACGAGAATAGCCATCATGAGCAGGTACTCGCGGTGCAGCGTAGCGCGTGCAATGCGCAGCGGCAGCAGCACCGCCGCGATGCCCAAGATAAGCCCCACATTGGCAATGTTGGATCCGACCACATTTCCTACCGCAATGGCATCTTGCTGGGCCATCACGGCAAAAATGTTTACCAGGAACTCAGGCAGCGAGGTGCCCAATGCGACGACGGTAAGCCCCACAACAATGGGGCGCCATCCAAAGTAAAGAGCCATGCTTGATGCGCCACGTACCATCCAGTCGGCCCCCAGCGCCAAAATGACGAGCCCAACCATGAACAGAGTGATGTGAATCAGCATGGATAGGGCTATGCAATGAAGAGATGGGAGCGAGAGTTCGTGCCAAGAAGAGGCATGGGGTTAGTCAGCAACCAGATCTGAGCTGTTGAAGAAAGCAGGGAGCAGCGCTCGCGGCGATGTTTCTTCCGGAGGGGCGGCATGACGATCCATGTAAATGACTGCATCGGTGGCCCGTTCGGCCAACACCTGGCGACAGGCGCCACAGGGAGATCCGTTAGCTGCCTTCGGACACGATAGATACAGCGCTGTATAGTTGGTGTGCCCGTATGCATAGGCAGTGCTTAGCGCGTTGCGCTCAGCGCACAGAATGCGGTTCCAGTCAGGGTGCTCTACATTGACTCCTGGAAAGGCGGCGCCTGTGGCGCTGACGAGTATTGCCCCTACGGGAAAAGATGACTCGGGAATGTGCGCGTGCTGAGCGACGTCACGAGCCGTTTCAATACCATCGGCCGTAGAGCGCGGTGCGTCTGTGGTGGGATCCACAGCATCCTCCAACTGATTAGGGAGGGCCTTGGGCTGCCAGCAGGCGGTGTACGATTCGTTGAATGTGGGCGTGCGAAATGCATCAATCGCCTGCAGGTAGGTCTGCTCAGCATCGGATAGTGGAGTTGAAGACACCACACCAACCATATCTTCGGCATGGCCCAATGTATATGCCGTTGTGATGGCATTGCTCAATGCTGTAATCGTGAGCGCATACGACGCACTTTCAATCCGTACTCCAGGAATCCAGGCTCCTGAACGCAGCAATACGACCACAGTGCGCGAATTGGCAGAGAAAGGCACATGCGCACGCGGCTGTAGCATATCCAAATGCGTTTGCGCCGAAGCAAGCAAGGAGGCAGTCACAGATAAAAAGTGCTGTGGGCGGCTACGCGAAAAGGGATGCGTCTATTGCCACTTATCGGTAAGGTTCCTGCTCGACGGAGCCGTGCGTCACGAAGTGCCTGATGAGTGATTGGAATGTGACGAGAGAGAAGCTGCTGGGTCGTTCGATTGGTCGTCTTCGTCAGGCGAAGATAGAGTGCGAGGCAGCGTTAACATGACGGTTGTTCCTTTGCCCTTGGTGCTCTCCACAGTAAGGGTGCCTCCCATCAGATTAACCAAATGATACGCAATAGCCAAACCGAGCCCGGCGCCTTCGAATTCCCGGGAGTGGCCCGTAGATTCTTGCTTAAAGGCATCAAACAGGTGTGGCATAAAATCTTTTTCGATGCCAACCCCCGAATCCTCAATGCAGATGGCAACATTATCCTCGTTCGTACCATCGTGGGCATGAAGGCTTACGCGCACTCTGCCGCCTTCCATACCCCCCTCTCCAGTGAACTTAATGGCGTTGTCAATCAGGTGACGTAGCACACGGTACACAGCTGTCGTGTCGAAGCAACCGTGTAC
>CAZZCI010000011.1:4150-6951 GCA_964653015.1 uncultured Rhodothermales bacterium | reverse complement strand
AAATCCATGGTGCGAAGCAGTTCGCTGAAGCCGATCACCGACGTCAGCGGTGTACGAATTTCGTGACTCATGTTTGCCAGGAAGGCAGACTTGAGCCGATTCATCTCTTCGGCGGTCTCTTTGGCCTCAATGAGCTCTTCCTCGAATGCCCGCTGCTCCGTTACGTCGCGCTGGCTCGACACCCAGTACGCGATGGTGCCTGCGTCGTCGCGTACCGGCGCTACGTTCCATTCCAGAATAAAAGGGGTACCGTCTTTGCGATAGTTCACCGCCTCGCCACTCCACGACTGTCCTTCGGTTAGTGCCTCGTGCAACCCTTCCAGCGCATCAGGGTCTGTTTCTGGACCCTGAAATATCTTTGGGGTGCGCCCGAGCACCTCGTCACGCGCGTACCCGGTCATTTCTTCGAAAGCAGCATTCACATACACCAACTCGCGCCTATTCTCAGCATCACGGCCTTTTGTGATGACAATTGCGTCTTTAGCCTGTTCGATTGCTGTAGACAGCACCTGTAAGCGCTGCTCATTCTCTTTGCGTTGGTTAATGTCAGTCATATACACCGAGAGGCCGCTTCCCATTGGAAAGGCTTTGATTTGCAGCCAGCGGTCGGTAGGGGCGTAGTGTGTTTCAAACTGCACACGCTGCTGCTCCGTCTTGACTGCTTGATACTGCTCGTAAAATATAGAATCTTTGAGATCGGGAAAGACCTCCCAAACTGAGCGATCAATCACGTCATCGCGCGTGCAGGCCAGCATCTGCTCGGCTTGCTCATTGATGTATGTAAACGTGCCGTCTGCATCAAGCGCAAAAAAGCCGTCGGTGATGCTTTCTAAGATCTCCTCTCGATGACGTGGGGTAATCCGATACTCCATTTCGTCCATTACGATCGCCGCCAGCGATTCTAACGTGGTGCGCTCGTGGGTGCCAAATGCAGATGCATCGCGCGGCGTAGTATCGATGACGCAGAGTGCGCCGATATGGTGGCCATCGGGGGTCGTGAGTGGAGCCCCGGCATAGAACCGAACCGGGGGGGTACTTTGCACCAGGACGTTATCCGCAAAGCGTGGGTCGGTCGTTGCATCATGTACGACCATCGTTTGCCCTTGCTCAACAGTGTGCACGCAGAACGATACATCGTGCCCCATCTGTTTAGAGAGCGGACCCACACTCGATTTAGCCCACTGGCACGTTTCGTCAATAAAGTGCAGCCCTGCCATCGGTGCATCGAACACATGCGCAGCTAGCGTCGTAATCCGGTCAAATGCTGATTCAGGAGGCGTGCGTAAAATCTGGTAGCGTTGCAGTGCAGCCAGCCGATCAGGGTCAGCAGGGGAAGAAAACGAGGGCATGTACTGAACTATAACGCAAAAAGGTGACGATGAGTAAGGGTGCTAACGCGTAATTCAGCAAATTGTACAGAGGATACTCACTATATTACTTGAACATCCCAAGACATTACACCGTATCTGAACAGAAACGCCAAGGTTCGTATCAGATCAACATTGAAATGTGCCTATCCAGCGCACACGTACACCGTCCATCGGCGCATGCTACCGCCTATCAGATCCTGCTTGATAGACTGGTGGCTGGGTTGCACATTTAGAATCCATCTTTGCAGCTACTTTCGACCAATATCTTCTGGCTATGAATACTGATGCATTGAAACAGCAAATATATGCTTGGGTGAATCAGTTGGTACGGTGGACGCTAGAGGCACTCCTTCCGGGCAGTTCGTCGTGGCTCGACTAAGTAGCGTCTGAACAGAACGTCGCTTGGGGGAGCTCAATCGTGGGAGATCCGTTACGCCGGGCACCGCCGGGTGCTTCCTTTCGTATAGCAGATGCGTATTAGTTTCTTTGCTTCTTTACTGCTGCTATGCCCAACCGCCTGGCTGATACCGAGAGTCCCTACCTGCTTCAGCACAAAGACAACCCCGTCGATTGGTATCCGTGGGGCGACGAGGCCTTCGCCCGTGCTCAAGCCGAAGACAAGCCGGTTTTCTTGTCGATCGGATACGCCACCTGCCACTGGTGCCACGTCATGGAGCACGAGTCGTTCGAAGACCCCGAGGTGGCGGCGCGGATGAACGACGTGTTCGTATCCGTGAAGGTAGATCGGGAAGAGCGCCCCGACATCGACCAGCTCTATATGAGTGTGTGTCAGATGATGCGTGGCCGCGGCGGATGGCCCCTTACCGTTCTGCTCACCCCCGAAAAACGTCCGTTCTACGCAGCCACGTACCTGCCCAAGCACGGTCGTATGGGCCGCATGGGCATGATGGATCTGATGGATCGCATCGAGACGCTCTGGAACCAAGAACGAGACCAGCTGGAGCAGGAAGCGGATAAGCTTGTCGATTTGCTCGAATCGGAAGAGGCAACCGACGATGCGGAGGTCACTCTAGAGGAGAGCGCTCCCGAGCCTGCTGTTCTCGACGACGGCATCACGGCCCTGCGCCGACAGTTCGACACCACGCACGGCGGGTTCGGAGGGGCGCCTAAGTTTCCCACTCCGCATACGCTTCTCTTTTTGAGCACGCACGGCGCGGCCACCAGCAACGAAACGGCCCTCGATATGGTGGATACGACCCTCACCCCCATGATGCGTGGGGGCATCAACGATCACATTGGGGGAGGGCTGCACCGCTACGCCACCGATGCCATCTGGCGGCTTCCGCATTTCGAGAAGATGCTGTACGATCAGGCGCTGCTCCTTATGGCCCTGGCGGATGCACATCGCGTCGATCCAAAAGGCGGTTGGGAGGCGCACATCGAGCAGATCGTAACCTATCTGACGCGGGA
>CAZZCI010000011.1:0-4050 GCA_964653015.1 uncultured Rhodothermales bacterium | reverse complement strand
AGGGGGCGTTCTACGTGTGGACGATGGACGACCTTCGCGAGCATCTCGATGCCGATACGGCCAATCAGTTTGCCGCGGTCTATAGCTTTCAAGAACAGGGAAACTTCGAAGAGGAGGCCACAGGCGAGCGTACCGGCGAAAATGTGTTGCACCGTGCCGACAGCTGGGCGGCACTGGCTGAGCAGTTGGATACCACTCCGATCGCCTTACAAGACAAGATGGACACGGCGCTCGATATTCTTTTCGAGGTGCGCGAGACCCGTCCGCGTCCGTTCCTTGACGACAAAATCTTGACGGACTGGAATGGTCTTCTGATTGCCGGGCTGGCCCGAGTAAGCCGCTCCGTCAATTCCTCATACGCTACCCTGGCCGAAGAGGCCGCTGCCTTTCTGTGTGATACGATGCTCCGCGACGACGGACGCTTGTGGCATCGCTATCGCAATGGCTCGGCAGGCATCGAGGGTACGCTGGCCGACTATGCGTATCTTGCGTGGGGCCTGCTCGATCTGTACGAGGCCACGCTCAACACACGCTGGCTGGGCGCTGCCCGTACGCTGGGACAGACGCTCTACAGCGATTTTGCCGATACCGAGCGCGGCGGCTTCTACATGGCGCCAAGCACCGCCGATGACGTGATTGTACGCCAGCAAGCCATGTCGGGAGGCGCACGGCCCTCGGGCACCGGAGTGGCCATCTACGTGCTGTATCGTCTCTATCGGATGCTTGGCACGCCCGACTTTGTGGATATCGCCGACCGGTCGTTGAATCGAGCAGCGCGTCATATCCGGTCGCAGCCGGGCCAGCACACGACGCTGCTCTGGGCCCTGCATCACTGGCACCATACCGGACGCGAAATTGTGATCGCCGGCGACCCGTCCGATGACGCCTACCAGGCGCTTCTGCAAACCGCACGCGATCACCAAACCCCCGAAGACATCGTGATGCATCGGCCCCCCGGCGACGATCACCAACTGTTCAACTGGGCCCCTCACTTGCAACATCAGCCACCCCAGAACGGAACGCCTACCGCCTACGTGTGCGAGCACTTCACCTGCGATCGCCCCACCACCAACCCCAAAGCGCTCGCCCAACAGTTGCGCTAACGACGGTGCGGTCTTTCCGACATCTCGCTGCATATCAACCGGATGCTGCTCGTTTCACGCTGATCCATGCTCGCCACCGACGCCCTCACGCCGACCCAACAACGCATTGTTCAGCACGACGAAGGGCCCGCGCTCGTGTTTGCGGTGGCAGGCGCCGGAAAGACCACCGCGATGGTGCATCGCATTCGCCATCTCGTCGATGAGCGTGGCGTCCCCCCAGAACGCATCCTGGCCAGTTCGTTTAGCCGGGCCACCGTATCCGACCTCGAAGATGGGTTGCATACACTCGGAGTGCGCGGGGTCGAATGCCGTACGCTGCATGCGCTGGGACGCCGATGCATCCAGCACGCCGAAGCCCGCAAGCACCTGCCGCCGCGGCTGAACGAGCAGTCGGTCTCACCCGGCAACGCCACGCAGTACCTGGCTGAGCGGGCCCTGAAGCGGCTGGCGCGCGAACGAGAAATCGATGTCGCCGACCTTGGCATCCCCCAGCCCGACCTCGTCGACCAGATCGGCGCCTGGAAGCGTCAGCTCTGCTATGCGGACCTCAGCGCCGCGCATCTGCCTGAATCTGCCCAGGAGCACGCGTCGCAAGCCGAGCATGAGAACGACGACTACCTCACGCTCTACCGCTACGCCGAAGAGGAACGCGACAACGAAGGCTGGATCACGTTCGACGACATGCTGCGCGAGGGATGGGAGGCCCTCATGCGGTTCTCAGCCGTGCGCGAGGCGGCGCAGTCCGCCTATGAGTACGTGCTCGTCGATGAGTTTCAGGACGTGAGCCGCGTGCAGTACCGCATGCTCGATGTACTCACCGCCCCGCATCGCAACTACATGGCCATCGGCGACGACGACCAGTGCATCTACACCTGGCGCGGAGCCGATCCGTCGTACATTCTCGACTTCAGCTCGGCCTACAACGCCGACGAGTATATGCTGCACGACAACTTCCGGTCGCCCGTGCAGCAGACCGCCCTTGCGAACCGCGTCATTGCCCACAACACCGAGCGCCAGGACAAGCGCATCCAGTGTACGAAGGGATACGGAGGCACCACGCAGTGCACCGCTGCGCAGGATGCCGCTGAGGAGGGCACCCGCATCGCATCCACCATTCAGTCGCACCTGCGAGCCGGGCGCGCCCCCACCGACATCGTGATTCTGGTACGTCAGTATGCCCAGACCCCGTTCATCGAGCAGGCGCTGCTGGAGGCCGAAGTGCCGCACCGCATCGTGGGCAACACCCCTTTCTACGAACGGCCCGAAGTGCAGACACTCCTGCAGTACCTCTACTGGGCCACGCTCGAATCTACCGTGCAAGGTCGCGGCTGGTTTGCGGATCGCCGCAAGGTCAAAGCGTACCTCGACCGCTTCCAGACGATTATCCGCACGCCCAATCGGTACGTTAGCTACGCTGTGCTTCAGAACGTAGCGCGCGCATCCCGAACGCAGCAGACCTCCGTGCTCGACGCCCTCGCCGCCCACACCGATCAGATGCACGAGCGCACCGTCGAGCAGGTGGAGGATTTCCTGGAGACCGCCTCATCGCTTGCCGCCCGCGTCAACGCCCCCGCCGCCGACACCCTGTCGTGGCTCATCGATGCCATCGACTACGACGAGCACCTGCGTGAGCAGAGCGCGTTTCGGGATGTTGGCGAAAACCGGGTCGCCACCGCGCAGTCGCTCGTCGGGTTTGCCGACGGGTACGCCTCGGCGCAGGCGTTGCTCGAAGCCATCTACCGGATCTCCCAGTCGCATGCCAACAGCGATCCGGCGGCCACGCTCACGCTGCGCTCCATCCACCGGGCCAAGGGCGGCGAGTGGCCCGTCGTGTTCGTGCCCGGCTGCACCACCGGCACGTTTCCGCCCGCCGGCACCGAAACTGACACCCGCCTGATGGAGGAGGAGCGGCGCCTTTTCTACGTGGCCGTGACGCGAGCGCAGGAGGAACTGCACCTCTCGCATGTGGAGTCGGACCCGCGGTCTCCGTTTCTGGGCGAGGCCCGCCCCGACGCCACCCTGGCGCAGTGCGATGCGCTCCAGACGGTCGCCGAGACCGATCCGGCGTCGCTTACGCCCGAGGATGCGGTGCGCTTCTGCATGGCCGTGGGGGCCCTTGGGCTTGCGCGTTACGTCCGCTCTTGGTGGGATCCGCCGGCAGGCTTCCGGGAGCGCCTCATCGAGTGCGCTAATGAAGCCGAGGCGACGGTCAAAGAGAAGCTACGAGACGGCGACGCCACCGACCTGCTCATCCCCGTCGCCAAACGTGCCGAGTCGGTATCAGCTACGCGCCCGTTCACGTTTGCCGCCTCGTCGCATACGGGCCGCATTGAGGTGTACCAGCGCGATTGGCGCATTGGATTTGTGGATGTGGAGCGCAGCGACCAGCACGTGCCACTTGATCTGCTTCCGTGGGATACCCTCACCGCCCACCTGGCCCGCCGCACCACCTCGGGCGAGACCCTCTACCTGCGCCTGGGCACGGCTCCAACAAACAGTGACCAGAAATCCTCGGAGGACCCCGCGTCCTCTGATGCTACCGGGGTGTTTACGGATTCCTATCAGCAGGGTAAAACGGCGGTAATTAGCGCGATGTGATGGTGAAGGCACCGGCTGAGCAACGTAAGATGTGGACCGATTGAGTCCGTGAGATGGCTAACAGAGTATTTTCGTAATCACGGTGTAGAAACGAAGGGGTTGCCTACCAACAAAACGTGGTACCTCTGGGGAATAGAGGCACCACGTTTATGCACATCATAATTTTTGTCAACGGCCAGTTCAACGCTCAGGGGGTGTACGTGTTTAGCGGCGTGCTTCCTGATCGCCGGGGACGCAAGCGGTCCGCGGCTATGGGTTTCCTTAGCCCGGGATCAGGAGCGAAGCGGATATCCTGGGCGGTTCTGTACAGAGCGCAGTCTCCAAGTCCCCCTCGGAGGAGGGGGATTTA
>CAZZCI010000010.1:1819-20073 GCA_964653015.1 uncultured Rhodothermales bacterium | reverse complement strand
CCTCAACGATATCTTCCAGCAAAGCCTGTACCGCCTCGCGCTCGTCATCGTTTACGATGTGGCCGATGCCCTCATAGATCCGCTTATCGACGGCAGCGTTCAGATTGCGAAACACGGTGGCAGTGTCGTCAACCCGCTTTTGAGGGATGTGCGGGTCTCGGTCGCTGCATCCTAGAAAGACCGGTGTGTCGTGCAAATCGCCGGTGTAGTCGAACACCTTGTCGTTGGGCGGCTCCGCATTGGGCTTCATTCCATTGCCAATGAGGCCGCCACTGAGCCCGATGATGGCCCCATACTGTTTGGGATTGCGGGCTGCGTATTCGGTGGACAGGCAGGCTCCCTGTGAAAACCCACCCAGCACGACCCGTTCAGCAGGGATACCGTGCTCGGTAAGCGTGTCAAAGATCGTTCCGATGCGCCGCAACCCGGAGGATAAACCGGGCTGGTTCTCTTCTAGAGGCGCCAAGAACGACCGCGGATACCAGGTCCGTCCACGGGCCTGCGGTGCCACCAGCGCCATGGAATCTGGCGCAAGCGGCGCGATGAGCCGCAGGATGCTCTCGGCTGTGGCCCCGCGTCCATGAATAAAAATGGTAGCTGACGTGGCTGTGTCGAGATCTGCACCGGTGTGTACAACCGACATGGACCCATGCGGATCGGCGCGGTGGTGATCGGGTTGGGCAGCGTAGGAGGCAGACATACGTATCGAAAAAACCTAGTCAGAAATCGGTGTGGAGGCATCAATATACATACGCCCCGACGCAAAAGCAGGAATCTGCTCATGAGCCGGGGCGATGGCCACACATAAGCGCACAGAGCGCTGTGCCAGAAAAAGAACCGGGTTACCCGATTTTATAAAACTTCTCATGGACGATTTTGCCATCTTCCCAGTACTGAACAGCCGTTTGCTGCTGCTCAACATCACCCACGCCTTCGAGCGTGAAGTCCATATACCACTCGATAAAGGCGACGCCATCTTCTTCGTTGACGGCAATCGACTTGATTTCGGCGGCCCGGAACTCCGTCAGCCCGTTTACAAACTGTTCTTCGTACTCGCGGTTGGCCTCAAAGCCTTCGCGTCGTACATCGTCTTCTTCCATCACCACATCTTCGGCGTAGTACTGGTCGAAGGCTTCCAGGATTTTGCCTTCTAAGATCTTGGCGTTCAGGTCGTCTACTTTTGCTCGCAGAGAATCACTCATGGCAGTTGGGTATGGTTAGGAGGTTATGTATCTCAGTTTCAAGATACCATACCATGCCTCCAATAAAGTGTTGCAACATGCATCTAACGAACTCATGACGTTTCTTCCGGCACAGGCATCGTCGAGTAGATTCCTTCGCAGATGCGGCTTAGATGCGCCATGTCGTGCGTACTCACGCTGGCTTCGAAATGGTCTTGTACCGTTTTGATATCGGGCTTCATGGTGTCGAGAAGCGCAATGCCTTCTTCGGTGATGAAGTGCAACGTCACGCGGCGGTCTTCTTCGCTACGTCGTCGCTCCACGCACCCTTGCTCTTCGAGCTTATCCATCAGGCGTGTCACATCGGGCGAAGGGTCGAGCATGCGCTCAATGATGTCGCATCGAGCATGGCCGTCGGGGTGTACGCCTCGCAATATGCGAAGTACGTTGTAATGGCTAAATTGCAGGTTGTGGTTGCGACACACCTGTTCAATAGCACGGCGCACATGAGAGGCTGCAATAAACAGGTTCAGCATGGCCTCATGCTCGGGGCCGTCGAAGGGTTCGGTTTGTTGGATTCGATCCGCAAGAATGTGTCCCATACCTTTTCATTGGTGGGTGATGCATACAATACGTATGTTCACCTACCCGCACCGCCTGTTTGGTGTTTTCACACGAGATGCGTTGCGAACCGCTCGATGTTTCCATTCTTGTCATGTATGCCGATATGTACGACCCGCGCACCCTGCTTCCGCTTGTTCGCCGTCTGTGCACGCACCTTGCTGAGTGGCAAGATCAGTGGGAGCCCACAGCGCTCGACAGTTCGCATGTGGGGCTCGACGCCGATCAGTTGGAGGCAGCGCTTATGCCGTACTTAGACCGGCTTACGACCGGCAACTACCCGTTCTTTCATCCAAGTTATGCCGGGCAAATGCTCAAGCCTCCCCATCCCGCCGCGGTGCTGGGATACTGGGCGGCCCAGCTGATAAACCCCAATAACCACGCCCTCGATGGCGGTCCACCAACCAGTGCCATGGAAAAGGAGGCTGTTGGCGCCTTGCGTGCCATGGTCGGGTTCCCCCAAGACACGCTTGGCCACCTTACGTCGGGCGGCACAGTGGCCAATCTGGAGGCGCTCTTTGTAGCGCGCGAGATTCATCCTGAACAGCCGATCGGGGTTGCCGCCAATGCGCATTACACGCACAAACGCATGAGCCATGTGCTTCGCACGGATACGGCTCCACTCCCAACGGATGTGTATGGCCGGATTGATCCGGAGCGGTTGGCGCCTGCGCTGGATCAGCACGACATTGGCACGGTGGTGTGTACGCTGGGCACCACTGGACTGGGCCTGGTGGATCCGCTGCAGCGCATTGTGCCCATCTGTCGGGCGCATGGGGTGCGGGTGCATGTAGATGCAGCCTACGGCGGATTCTTTCGCTTGGCCTCGGCTCCGCCTCTTGCTGAACCTGATCATGCTGCGTTTGAGACGATTGCCGAGGCGGACTCTGTGGTTATCGATCCGCACAAACATGGCTTACAGCCCTATGGGTGTGGCGCGGTGCTTTTTCGGGATCCCAGGGTCGGACGCTTCTACGCGCATGATTCCCCCTATACATACTTCACCTCCGACGATTTGCATCTGGGAGAGATCAGTCTGGAGTGCTCTCGTGCAGGCGCTGCAGCCGGGGCATTGTGGTGCACATTGCAGGCCGTGCCGCTTCAACCGACCAGCGGATTGGGCCCGATCATCACAGCTTGCCTGAAGGCTGCGCAGATGTGGGCGACTCGAATGCGTGCTTCATCGTGCTGCACGGTGTACACCAAACCGGCCACCGACATTTTGACGTTCTTTCCGGTGCCCGACGAACGCACCACAGAGGCCGTAAGTGCGCGTAGTCAAGCTGTTTTTGAGCAAGCGATGCAGCACGACGAGCCGTTGTACTTGAGCGTGTACACCGTACCTGTCGATCAGTTTACGACGCTGCACCCATCGTACGCCGCATCGCGTTCGTCTGAAGTGACGATTTTACGCAGTGTGCTGATGAAGCCCACTCATGCTGATGCTGTAGATATGCTACACAAGCGCCTCAAACAAGCGATTGCAGCTACCGCGTGACCGTCACTTGTGCGCGGGCAAGAAAGGCATCGCTGAACTCTTGGCGAACCACCTGCAGGGCCTCCATGGCTTCTTCGCGCTCTGCAAAGGCTCCCAGTCGGACCCGAAAGTAGGGCTGCCCAAACTCGATATTGATTGACATGCCTCCCGGAAATAGCTCGTCGTGGTCATCGCTGACCTCGTCCCACCACGCCTGCGCATCCGACCGTACGTCTTCGGCAGCGCTGCGCTCCATCGAGGAGTAGATCTGGATCTGGAAGCCGTCTACAACGCGCTCTACGCCATAATCGGCTCGTCCTTCCATGAGGCGAGCGGGCACCGAATGCTCGACGGTAGACACCACCGTCTGCGGCGCCACTTCCTCGTCAAACTGGCTGGGGTCAAAATCTTCGTACGGAGCTACCGACACAGTTGCCGGCTCTTCGGCGGCTTCGGGATCTTCTGGATCTTCGCCAACGGTAGCTTCTGCACTCCCGCAGGCGATGAACGTAAAGACCATTCCAACAACCAGTAAGGCAGGTTTCCAGGATATGTTCATGGTCTCATTCAGCCGATGCAAAAACAGATTACAGGCGAGCTATCTTGGTGCGCAGTCTTAGTACGCCGTGGCAGAGCTAGACGACCCTTGCATGATGCCTACGGATCCACTGGCTCCAATACGCGTGGCGCCGTGGGCAACCATTTGTGCAACCTCATGGGCCGAGCCAACTCCCCCAGATGCCTTTACGCCGATCTCATCGCTTACCACTTGCCGCATCAGCGCAACATCTGCACGCGTAGCGCCGCCGGTGCTAAAGCCGGTAGACGTCTTCACAAAATCGGCACCGGCTTTCTCTGCAATAAAGCACGTCACGGCCTTTTCAGCGTCGGTAAGCTGATCGGTTTCAAGAATTACTTTGAGTAGCGGCGACCCGGGCTCTGCACGCATTGCTTCGACCACGGTGTGAATATCGCGCTCCACACGGTCCCAGGCATGGGCTTTTACAGCGCCGATGTGCACAACCATGTCAATTTCGTTGGCCCCGTGCTGCAATGCCCACTGCGCCTCAGCCGCTTTGACCTCGGGATGGCTGTGCCCGAGTGGAAAGCCAACGACTGTACATACGTCGACCGATGTATCGGCCAACTCTTTGGTGGCTGCAGGTACGTATGCCGTGGGGATACAGACCGAAGCAAAGGTGTATTTGCGGGCCTCAGCAAAGCATTGTGTATATGCCTCCGGTTTGGCTTCAGGGCGCAACTGGGTGTGGTCAATCAGCCCGGCCAGCGCATCCGGATCTAAGGAGGGTAAATCTTTGGGCCCGTTCAAGCCAGGAGTCGAAGGCGTTTCGATGCGTGCAATCGTAGGGTCAATGTACGTAGATTGAAACGCGGGCGTGACCTCCCAAGATTGGAGGTCCTCAATAATCGACTGTGGCGTGGACAAAGCCATAAAAGGCACAACACACTTTTGAGGAAGGTAGGCGTCTTGACCTTGTTAATATGCAAGACGGCTGGTCAAGGTGCAAGGCCCGGCCTTCCGATAGACGCATCTATTTGGGAAAGTCCCGTCAAAAAAGAGAACGGTTGTTTAGGCTGTTTTCTTGGAGTGGGCCTCAAAGTCGAGAGATGCCGAATTGATGCAGTATCGTTTGCCAGTCGGCTCAGGACCGTCGTTGAAAACGTGGCCGAGGTGTGCTTCGCACTCGGCGCACACAACCTCAATCCGTTTCATTCCTAAGCTGCGATCTGTACGAAGTATTACGTGGCCTTCATCAACCACATCCCAAAAGCTAGGCCAGCCCGATCCGGATTTGTATTTGGTGCTGGAATCAAACAGCACGGTACCACAACAGACACAGCGGTAAATGCCACTTTCATTATGGTCCCAGTACTCGCCTGTAAATGCACGCTCGGTGCCGCCTTCGCGTGCTATCTTGTACTGTTCGGAAGTTAACTCACGCTTCCACGCGGCTTTGGATTGCTTTGTCGCCATATCGGATGCACTAAGAAATGAGCAGGAGATTGTTTTGAGAGATTCACCGTTCCCTCACGGAAGACGGCCCATCTCGTTCCCATCTATTTGAAGATGTTCCGAGAACGCGCCATTTCTCGTGCTAATCCTCTCCATAAACGCATTGTGGACCAATAGAAATGGTTGTTTTTTTAGCGGAGACGATTCGGTTCCAGGTAAGAGTCAGCCTGCACGATGCCCCACAAACCACCTGTCATGATTCGACTGCGGCCTCATAGAATGAGAAGGACCGCTCGATCGATCAGAGCCGCTGAACCTCGCGGAGATGGTTCCACCGGATGCCATTCGGCGGCGACATGGGGCCTCCTCCGTCGGCCTTCGCTCACCATGACAGGTTTTTTGGGAGGGGGGGTTGGGACACAGAGGTTGTCACGGTCTCCGTACCCTAATATTGTCATCGCGAGGAGGGAGCCCTGCGACTGACGCGGCGCTGTGAGCGCTAGCGAACGAGTACTCCTGGGGTGCGATCTCATGCCGTTGATTGAGCGCCTGCATCCGGTCTGATAGCATGAGATTGCGTCGCTGCGCTCGCAATGACAAGGGTGTTCGTTTATCCCAGTAGGTTAGGGGCACATGAGTTACCCGAAGATTGACCTGTGACACAGCACTTACTGCACAAGCCACCATTACGAGGGTACACGATCGGAGGCATCACCAGGCGGGTCAACATCCGGGTCGCCGGTATCGGACGCAGCTGCTCCATCGCCAGACGTCGTCTCTGTTGAGGCCTCGTCGGCGGGCGTTGCCGAATCATCCGCCTCCTCTTTCTTGGAGGCCGACACATCCGTAGCAACATCCGCGTTGTCTACCGAGCCATTTTCAGAAACCATGTCCCCATTAACCAGAGCCAGCACATCCTTGCCCGGCACTTCTTCACGCTCAATGAGCAGATCTGCAAGCTTGTCAAAGGCATCCCGGTGTTCGGTAAGCGTATCTACGGCTTGCTGAAACGCATTCCGGGTAATCTTCCGTACTTCGTCGTCTACCTCGCGCGCTGTTTCATCGCTATAGTCGCGTCCACGAGACAGCTCTTCGCCAAGGAACACATTTCCTTGTTCATCTCCAAGAGCGATGTGCTCAAAATGCTCGCCCATGCCCCAGTCAAGCACCATTTTGCGTGCCATTTTGCGCACTTGCTTCAGGTCGTTTTCAGCACCACTTGTCGACGTGTTGAAGATCATCTCTTCCGCGGCGCGCCCGCCCATGATGACCGCCATACGGTCGAGCAGGTATTCGCGCCGGTAGATGTACTTCTCTTTTTCTGGCATTTGCTGCGTCACCCCCATCGCCTGTCCACGCGGCACAATCGTCACCTTGTGCACCGGATCGGCATGTGGGAGCGCCGCTGCTACGATGGCATGCCCGGCCTCGTGATAGGCAAGCAAACGCTGCTCTTCTTTGTCAAGCACCACCCCTTCACGACGCAGCCCCATCATGACCTTGTCGCGCGCCTCCTCAATGTCGGCATTGGTGATCGAGTCGCGTCCATACCGCCCGGCTAGCAGCGCGGCCTCATTCAGCAGGTTCTCTAGATCGGCTCCACTAAAGCCCGGCGTGCTAGATGCAATGGTGTCTAGATCCACATCGTCGCTGAACGGCTTGTTTTTGGCATGGATCTTCAGAATATCGTGGCGCGCCTCACGAGTGGGTAGCGGCACCGTAATCTGACGGTCGAAGCGTCCGGGACGCGTAAGGGCCGAGTCGAGGATATCCGGACGGTTCGTGGCAGCCATTACTACCACGCTCTCGCTTTTCTCAAAGCCGTCGAGTTCAGCCAGTAGTTGGTTAAGCGTCTGCTCACGTTCGTCGTGTCCGCCTCCTACACCAGCCCCGCGTTGTCGTCCAATCGAGTCGAGCTCATCAACGAAGATGATGCTAGGCGCGTTTTTCTTGGCCTCCTCGAACATATCGCGCACACGAGAAGCCCCTACGCCCACAAACATCTCCATGAAGTCAGAGCCCGACACGCTGTAGAACGGGACATCGGCTTCGCCAGCAACGGCCCGAGCCAGCAGCGTTTTTCCGGTTCCGGGCGGCCCTACCATGAGCACCCCTTTGGGCACTTTGCCACCAAGGTTTTCGAAGTGGTCGGGATCCTTGAGGAATTTGATGATCTCCTGCATCTCCTCTTTGGCCCCATCGGCCCCGGCTACATCGTCGAATGTCGTTTCCTCTTTATCTTTGTCAAAGAGCTTCGCCTTGCTCTTGCGCACCGAGAACAGCCCCTGGCCTTGCGACTGCATGCGCCGCAAAATGATGTAGCCAATGATCAGGATCAGAACGATGGGAAGCAACCCAATGATAACGAGCCCCCACGGGAAATCGCTCTCCGGCTGTGCGGTCACCTCCACACCGGCCTCTTCGAGTTCGCTCATCAGCCGGTCGTCGCCAAACGACGGCAAAAACGTCACAAACTCATCGTAGTGCGTTGAGTCGCCTTGCGGAGTTACGCGGGTTGCCTGCTCTTTGAGGCTACCGCTCATTTCATCGCCAACCACTTCAACGCGATCGACATTCCCTTCATTAAGTTGGGTGCGAAACTCGCTGTAGCTAATCTCAGGGCCTGCCGCACGTCCGCCGCCAAAATAGCTCCAAGCAAAGAGCAGCAGAATACCTACAGCTACAATAAATACGATGGAGCTAAAGGGCGATCCCCCTTTGGCACCATCCTTCTCCTTAGGACGCCCATTCGATGAACGATTGGCGGGCGCTTCTTTCTTCGGTGAGTCCTTTTCAGCCACGTTGGAATAGGGTACGTCAAGTGAAAACAGACGGCGATGAACCAGACGAATCGTCGTCGCGCAGGGTCTTTACACGCATAGCCCCTGAAAGTGTCTCGACAGACACGGCTGGGCGGATTCGTGCCCAATTTTTGACACTCTACCAATAAGCGTTGCAAATCTGTTGCAATACTCTGTAGAGGCTTCATATTGAATCCAACCCAACTCGTACCCACGATTTGCCCGGCGTCCTGTTTCGTTGTATTATGCGTATTGAACATGACTTTCGCTCTCAACGCACGAATCCCCCTGTTTGGTATGTCTACTGAAAGCGCTTCCGCCGATTCGTTTCCATTTGGTCAGGACGTGGTGTGGCAGCCCGACCCAGAAACCGTTGCCGCCTCTAACTTGCAGCAGTTTATGGATGCCCAGAACGTGTCGTCGATCGAAGCGCTGCACGAGTGGGCCACCGAAGATGTCGGTCGGTTCTGGGCAGCAGTAATGGAGGATTTGGATATTGAGTTTTACGAACCGTACGATCAGATCGTTGACTTGAGCGACGCCCCGCAGTTTCCGAAATGGTGTGTGGGCGGATCCATGAACATCGTACATAACCTGCTCGACAAATGGCAAGACACCCCGCGTGCTACCCAAGATGCGCTTCGATGGGAGGGGGAAGACGGTAGCGTGCGCACACTTTCGTATGCCGAACTCTACGCTGCCACCAACCGCTGTGCCAACGCGCTGCGTGCCCACGGACTGGGCAAAGGCGATGCCATCGGGCTCTACATGCCCATGACGCCTGAAACCGTCATTGCCTTCTTGGCCATTGCTAAAATTGGCGGCATCATCTGTCCGCTCTTTAGCGGATACGGACCGGGGGCCATTATCACCCGACTGCAGGGCGCCCAAGCCAAAGCCCTCTTCACCGCCGACGGATTTCATCGTCGCGACAGCCTCATTACAATGAAAGAGACCGCCGATGAGGCGCTGGCCGAGTGCCCAACCGTGGAGCACGTATTTGTGACTGCCCACGCCGACCGTTCGGATACGCCCATGCAGGAGGGTCGCGATCACTTCTGGCACGACGTGGTGCCGTCGCAGTCTGCGGAAGCGCCCACCGAGCGTACCGATGCCGAAGATCCGGTTATGCTCATTTACACCAGCGGCACCACCGGAGCGCCCAAAGGAGCCGTGCACACGCACTGCGGCTTTCCCATCAAAGGGGCGCAAGACATGTATCACAGCATGGACTTAAAGCCCGGCGAAACCATGTACTGGATGAGCGACATGGGCTGGATGATGGGTCCGTGGCTCGTATTTGGTACCCTCACCATTGGCGCTACCATGGTGCTCTACGACGGTGCGCCCGACTACCCCGGCCCCGATCGCCTCTGGCAACTCGTTGACGATCACGACGTCACCCATCTGGGCATCTCGCCCACGCTCATCCGCGCGCTCAAAACACACGGCGCCGAGCCGGTGCAGCAGCACGACGTATCGGGGCTGCGCGCCATTGGGTCTACCGGAAGCCCCTGGGATCCCGAATCGTGGACCTGGTGCTTCGACACTGTGCTGAACCGCGAAAAACCGATCCTGAACTACAGTGGCGGAACCGAAATCTCGGGTGGGATTCTGTGCGGCAATTTCCTGCAGCCACTGAAGCCATGCGCCTTTAGCGGACCCGTGCCCGGCATGGCCGCCGACGTAGTCAACGCCACGGGCCATTCTGTCCACGAAGAGGTGGGGGAACTGGTAATTCGCGCACCGTGGATTGGTATGACGCGCAGCTTCTGGGATGGCGATGAACGCTATCTGAATGCGTACTGGCGCCGGTTTGAAGACGTATGGGTCCACGGCGACTTCGCTGCGATCGATAGCGATGGCCTCTGGTACATTCTGGGGCGCTCCGATGACACCATCAACGTAGCAGGCAAACGCCTAGGCCCCGCCGAGGTAGAGGCGCTCGTAAACGCCCATCCGGGAATTGCCGAAAGCGCCGCCGTAGGCATCCCTCACGAAGTTAAAGGGCAAGCTGTCGTGGTTTTTGCGGTACCCCAGGATCCCAACACCGCAGACGAAACGTTGCGCAACGAGGTGATGCAAGGGGTCATTGATGAACTCGGCAAACCGCTTAAGCCCGAGGCGATTCGCTTTACAACCGCCCTCCCCAAAACCCGTAATGCCAAAGTGATGCGCCGGGTGATCCGGTCGGCATATCTTGATGAATCGCTTGGCGATACCAGTAGCCTCGAAGACCCGGCCACGGTCAACGCCATCGAAAACGCCTGGTGATGCGTCAACGGCGCAAAAAGGGGTAGCTTCTTGAAGATTCGTCCTGTCTTTGTAACGTTTACTTGGTCGGAGGCCAGCGCGTGCATCCACGGGTTGGGATGGTCGTATTCCTATGCCGAAAATACCGGTTGGCCTGCGCGTTGAAGTGTAGTGCGGCCGGCTCAGCCTACTCGCTGTAGACGCAATGCGCGCGCTGTTTGTCTCTTTAGTTGCAGGTAGTCTCATGACGAACGTCCCTTCCGAAGGAAACCCGCATGAGGGCCAGCCCCGCCCGTCTTACGATCGAATTGACGTGCCACGCACCGATGCCGAGGTAAAGTCGTTGTTGCAACGTACCATCGAAGCAGCTAACAACTCGGTGGTGGTAACCGATCATCACCAACCTGATAACCCCATCATCTATGTTAATCAGGGGTTTAAGGCACTTACCGGATATGATGAGGATGAAATTCTGGGACGCAACTGCCGGTTTCTTCAAAATCGTCCCGATGGCACGCGCGATGCCAACCAGGCCGCTGTACGCGCTCTTACCGAAGCGGTAGAGCAGGGCAAATACTGCCGCGTGGTGCTTCGCAACTATCGCAAGTCTGGGGAGATGTTTTGGAATGAATTGTACCTCACGCCGGTCCCCGATGAACATGGAGACATGCGGTACTTTGTAGGGGTTCAGGACGACATCACCGAGCGTGTTGAGCTTAACCAGTCGCTTGAGCGCCGGGTGGAGGAGCGTACCATGGCGCTGAAAGAGCAGCGCGATGAACTCGAACATGCGAAAGACCGTGCTGAGGCCGCCAACCGGGCCAAGTCAGTGTTTTTGGCCAATATGAGTCATGAAATCCGCACGCCACTTACTGCCATTCTCGGACTGGCCGATGTCATCCGTGCGAAGAGTAGCGATGATGCGTTTGAAGAGCACATTACCCGTATCAAAGCGGCTGGCAGCCGACTGATGGATACCCTGAACTCGCTCCTCACTCTTGCTCGCATCGAAGCGGGCTCGATGGACATGGAGCTGGAGCCGGTTACGGTGGTGGATGTAGCGCTTGAGGTTGCGGAGCTGTTTCGTGAGCAGGCCGAGGACGACGACCTCTCTCTCGATTTCCACGTTACGCCCCAGGCCCGCAACGCGGTGGCCCACCTGGATGCGGGTGCATTGAACAGTGCCCTGCAGAATCTAATCTCCAACGCGATCAAGTTCACCGATTCGGGGCGCGTGGAAGTGCGCGTGTACACCACCGAACAGGACGACACGCCGTACGTCGCCGTTGATGTGGAAGACACCGGCATGGGCATTAGCAAAGAGTTTCGCCCCTTCCTGTTTGAAAGCTTCAGTCAGGAATCGGATGGCCTTACGCGCGAGTTTGACGGCTCGGGGCTGGGTCTATCCATCACACGCCAACTGGTTGAAGCGATGGGCGGCTCCATCTCTGTTACCTCTACGATCGATGTAGGCAGCACCTTCACGATCGCTTTTCCGCGGGCTAACGAGCACGAGCAGGTGCAGCACGACGCCTCAGACGCCCCCCCGCTTGAACAAACCAGCGCTCATGTTCACCTGGTTGAAGACAACGACAACACGGTATTTCTATTCAAGAACTTGCTGGGGGATCATGTAGAGCTCTCGGTCTCGTTCAACGCCGCCGAAGCGATAGAGCGTGCCGAGGAGGAAACCTTCGATCTGTTTCTGGTGGACATCAACTTAGGCGCCGGCGGAAGTGGCGTGGATGTGATGAAGCATCTGCGCTCGATGGAGCGTCATGCCGACACGCCTATGATAGCCGTTACAGCCGTTGCCATGCCCGGCGACCGCGACGCTCTGCTTGAGCGCGGCTTCGATGACTACCTCGCCAAGCCGTTCGAGGCCGATGCCCTCCTCGAACTGGTGCAACGCTACCTGTAACACCGCCGCCTACTCCGGCTTCGGCCACGACGTCTCTTTGGGAAGTGGTGCCTGCGGGGCTTGAAGCTTTAAGCTGTCGGGTAAGTCGTTCTCCTGCGGATCCGGATTGACCACTGCCACAATCGGAAGTGCCAGGGCGGTGAAAAACTTGCCCATCGCCGCAATGAGAAACTCCTGCTGCAGCTCCACAAAGTCAGGTTCGAAGCGCCCCTGCTCGTCCAGGTGCCCATTGATGTCAAGGTACAGCACACGCGGCCAGTCGGGAAACTCCTCTTGCGCCCGCTTCAGCAACGCAAAGATGTCATGCGCAGCGGTCTCAAAATCATCGTCGGCTCCCACAACATGATACAGCGACACCGTGTTGTCGAAGTTCATGTGGATGCCTGGAGCATCGGGCTTGTTATACTCCGGCACGAAGTCCGGCATTTCTTCAGAAGAAGACATAGCGCGCGTTTAGACAGTGAACAACAGCAACGGTATAATGCAAAATGCAAGGGTGGGCGGCAGAGTTCGTTGCTGAACAGAAAATCTATGGGGAAGACGTGATGTTTTTTGTCAATTGACTCGGCGGATGCCCAAAGTGAGCGCGAAACTGATCGCTGAACGCTGAAAGGCTTTCATATCCAACTGCATAGGCAACCTCCGTAACAGTGCCTTCATGATTTGAGAGCAGTTGGTACGCCATCTCCATTCGCATTGTGCGAATAAGTGTAGCTGGCGTAGGTGCATCATGAGCGCGTGCATGACGATACAACGTGGTTCGGCTCATAGCCAACGCTTGGGCCAACGCCTCGACCCCAAAGTCGGGATCAGGGAGACGCTCCTTGATCATGCCGCGCATCTTTTCTTCGAATGCCGAGCGTTGTTCTGCAGCATCGTCGCCCTTTTGGACCGCCTGCTTTTCTGTAGCAGTGCGGCCCTCGCTTTCTTCGACCGTTTCTTGCTGGATTTTAGCACGTAACCGGCGCCGGAGTCGCTGCGTCCATTGCAGTACCCCGCGAACACGCATCTGTAGGATGCGAGGCGTAAACGGCTTCGTGATGTAGTCTTGCACCCCTTGTGACAGCCCTTCAATTTCGTGTTCATCTTGAGCCCGAGCCGTCACCATAATGACAGGAATAGCAGCTGTCTCCGAATCTTGGCGCAGGGCTTTGGTCAGTTCATAGCCATCCATACCTGGCATCATCACATCGGCAAGAATGATGTCGGGAAGATGACGCTGCGCTTTTTTTAGTGCATCGGAGCCCGAGGCCGCCTCCATAACCCGGAACTCTTCTTCTAAAATAGATCGGATGTACTCCCGCACGTCGGCATTGTCATCGACTACGAGCACCCGTGGCATGGTCGTAGGCACGGGGGCAACTTGTTCGGTAGCGTGCGCGCTTGAGTCGCCCGACTCTGCCCAGTCTCGCGCCATTTGATGCCGACTCGGCGACACAGTAAATGGAATGTTCGCTTCAACGCGATCGGCGATGTTCGTATCATGCCATACTGCAGATGAATCTGCGCTTGACGTAGCCTTTGCAGCGGTATCCAGATCGGATTCAGAAAAAGGCGCTTTTCCTCGCGGAAGCTCCACTGTGAATGTGCTTCCTTTGCCAGGGCGACTTGATACGGTGACGGTACCGCCATGCCGTTGCACCAAATCTCGGGTGAGTGCAAGTCCGATACCAACGCCTTCATGACTGCGCGTCCGCGAGTCATCAGCCTGTACAAAGCGCTCGAATATCGTTGACTGATTGCTTTTGGAAATACCAATGCCTGTGTCTTCAACAATCAGTTGCGTGCGCTCTGACGTTTCAATCACGGATACCGTGATGCTCCCCTCCGCTGGGGTAAACTTCAATGCATTGGAGACCAAATTCGCTACCACGTGCTCAATGTGCTCCAGGTCGGCATATGCAGGCAAAGCATCTTCTGGGGGGCGGGTATGTGTAACACGATATGTGATCTCCTTCTGCTCAGCAACTGATGCGAAGGCACTGGCATACCGTGCCATTTCGGCTCCCAACAAACACTGCTGTACGTTAAGCGGCAACGTATCTGATTCGATCTGTGTCAGGCGCAGCAACTGCTGTACCATCCGAAACAGCTTTTGTGTGCTCTGCCGAACAACTGTAAGCGGTGCCCGAATCGAATCATCTTGTTGAACGGTTTGCTGCTCTAATAGCTGGTGCACTGGCCCGAGGATAAGCGTAAGCGGCGTGCGAAGTTCGTGGCTGATGTTGGCGAAAAAGCGCGACTTCGCCTCATCCAGCGAGGCTAGTTTTTCGGCCTGGGTAGCAAGCTGTTCGTTTTTAGCTCTGATTTCAGCTGTGCGATCGTCGATACGTTTTTCCAAATCAGCTTGCCGCTTACGCAGAGCCGCTGTACGCCACTGAAACAACCCATACAAGCCAGTTAGCCCAAGAAGCAGATAGATCGCATAGGCCCAGCCGGTTCGGTACCAGGGCGGCACAATCGTGAACGCATATTGTGCGGCTTCGGTGGTATATCCACGTGCTGTACGGGCCTGCACCTCGAATGTGTAGCTCCCTGGCGCTAAGTTGGTGAAGTCGCGAGATGCACTGTTGCTCCAGTCCGACCATCCATCATCCAGCCCGAGCAGCCGCACCCGATACGCCGTAGTACCCGCCTCGGTAAAGCTGGGGGCCGCGTATCGAACACGGATGCTGTTGGTGGCAAAAGGAATGCTCGGCTCGGCAGGCCCGTGGGCTCCGTACAGAGACGCATCATCGGGAAGGGTCGTGATGGCCCGTATCTGCACGCGAGGCGTGGGCGGCGTATCGGCCCCCGGCTGGTAGCGGATAAGCTGCCGATTGGTTGCAATCCAGGTCACATCGCCTTCAGAAAGCACCGACTGCACCACATCGCCCCCAAACCGCTGAAGCGACAACGCTTGCCACATCCATTCAGACGTGTCATTATCATACGACCACCATCCGAATTCATTGCCGGCATGGCCCCACCAGCGGCCCGTGCCGTCGTTATCGAACATGATGCGCTGGTTTTCTCCGGTACCGCGATACGGCGGCCCCTGCACGTCGTCAAACTGCTCGGTCTCTGCATCAAACTGGAGCGCGCCGGTCTCTGTTGAGAATAGCACCGTGTCTCCAAACGCGAACGGCATAACGTGCTCGCTGGGCACCCCCGCATCTTCATCGAAGCGCTCCACCTCAACAATTTCGCCGTCGTCATCTACCGTAAGGCGCAACACCCCACTGTAGCGCGACCCAATCCACAGCGTATAATCGTCGGCCCAGACCTGTCGGCTCAGGTTGTTTATTTCGTCTATGGGCGTGTCTCGATACTGCCAGGTCGTTCCATCAGGATCGCGCGCGTATCGCAAGAGCCCCTCGCTGCTGGACACAAAGAGCTGATGCGGCGCCGTTGGCACAGCCGTAACGCGAAATGCATGATCGGTATGCTGGTGAATCGATGTATACGTATTCGGTGCTGTCCAGCTAAACAAATCAAGAGCGGCCCCTGCGATTAACTGATCGCCATCGAGGTGCAGATCCCAGATCTGACGCTGCGGCTCGCTTCGTACAAGGGTGGCAGACGTACCCGATGCTAAGGTGTCCAGATACGCCATTCCGTGATTGGTAGAAGCGATAATTTGGCCGTTAAAGCGCACCACACCGGTAATCGTTTCCGCATAATCACCCGGCGTAAAGGTGCTTAATGGAGCGTCCCAATCAAGGCGCTTCAGCATTCCATCAAGCAGCAACCACACGCCGCCGCCCGCATCTTCGTGGACGCCAAGCACCGGGAAGTCGTTGCCCTCAAAATGACGAACGAGCGTCCCCTCGGTGTCAAAAAAGAACGCGCCGCTTCCGATGGTTGTCAGCACGTAGGTGCCGTCGTGTAGGCGGTGGAGACCATACGGTAGCGCTTCGTCGTCAATCGCATCTGCAAAGTCAACCGAAAAGGGGGAGAGCGCCCCCTCGTGCCAGGTGTAGAAGGCACCCGTCATGGTAGACAGCAGCAGGCCGTCCTCTTCCCATTCGGCCATGCCGCGCACGCGCCTGTCTGCAAGAAGTGTATCGGGAATCTCGGTGGTCAGTGCGTCCTCTTGGATACTCAGCACACTGGTGCTGGCCTCATGCACATGAGCCACATCGCGAATGATCTGCAGCGGATGGAAAAAGGTGTGGGGCGGCGATGCTTTAGTATGCACCGTGTCGGTCTGCGTGCACCACCAAAACACCATGTCGTACGTGAGAAAGTAGACCGCGTCGCCTGCCGCTTCAACATTCCAGATGTCGGAGATGTCCTCCAGGTCATCGGGGAGTTTGTTGCGCATCGATACGTACTGCAGCGCGCCCTGCTCGTCAGGCTCCAACCGCCCAAACTCATTCTGCGCTCCCACATAGATGTGTCCATCAGCACCCAGGGCCACTCCCCGCACGATAGAGCGGTTCTCCACCGGATAGAGCTCCCACCGCGCGCCATCGAAGGTGAGCACGCCATCGGTGTTGGCAATGTAGAGCACGCCCTCTTCATCTTGCGTGGCATCCCAGTTTTGCTGGCTTGCGCCATAATCCTCTGGAAAAAACGATTCGGTCAGCGGATTACCTGCTTCGGGATCGGCCCAGTGCACCACGTGCGGGTCGGGATCGGAAGGAGGAGCCGACAACGCATCGGCCGCCACCACGCTACTGCTGAACACCCACACAAGTCCTGCTCCCCCAACTACGACACGCATAATTAACCAGAGTAAGCGCGCAGACTTCATAAGAACAGCGTATGAATGAAATGGCAGTGTGTGGGAAACGGCGCAATAGCCAGGAATACCAACGCTACTGCAGGCACGATACTCTCGCACCCATTTACACAAAACAGTAACAATAGACTGGGATAGTTACAAGACTCCTGCAGAAGAAGTCCACGTGCTGGTGTTTCTCGCTTACGCCGCCCCCTCCACAAACGCATTCAGGTCCATCACCACCGCATCCTCGCGCTCGGCACGGGCAAGCTCCTCGCGGATATACCGAGCCGTGTGCGTGTCCGCATGAGCCAGCTCCTCGGGCGGACCCTCAAACACGATTTCGCCGCCGCGCTGCCCGCCTTCCGGACCCAGGTCAATAACATGATCGGCCTGCTTCACCACATCCATGTTGTGCTCAATAACGACTACCGTGTTGCCGTTGGCCACCAGCGCACGCAGCACGTTCAGCAGGTGACGGATGTCCTCAAAGTGCATCCCGGTCGTGGGCTCGTCTAAGATGTACAGCGTGTCGCCCGTACCCGGACGCGAAAGCTCTTTCGACAGCTTCACACGCTGTGCCTCGCCGCCACTGAGTGTGGTGGACTGCTGCCCCAACCGGATGTATCCCAGCCCCACCGCCTCCAGCGTGCGCAGCTTGCGCTGAATGCGCGGCAGGTTTTCGAACAGGTCGAGCGCCTCGGTCACGGTCAGATCCAGCACATCTGCCATGGAGTGCTCCTTGTAGCGCACCTGCAGCGTCTCCTCATTGTAGCGCTTGCCGTTGCACTCGTCGCACGTCACCTTTACATCCGGCAGAAAGTTCATCTCCAGCGTCACCGTGCCCGTCCCCCCACACTTTTTACAACGCCCGCCCTTCGTGTTAAACGAAAAGCGGCTCTTCCCGTAGCCACGGATCTCCGCCTCGGGCAGCTGCTGAAACAGATCGCGCAGATAGTCCATCAGCTTGGTGTAGGTGGCCGGATTCGAACGCGGCGTGCGCCCGATCGGCTTCTGGTCGATCTCGATCACCTTATCGATGTTGTCGATGCCCTCCACCCGCTCATACGACAGCGGCACCGTCTTCGCGTTGTGATGATGCCGCGACAGAACCGGATACAGCGTCTGGTTGATCAACGTCGATTTGCCCGAGCCCGATACGCCCGTTACGCACGTAAACGTGTTTAGAGGGATATGCAGCGGATTCCCTTTTAAGTTATGTCCGGTAGCCCCATGAAGGGTAAGCATGTCGCCCGAGCCTGTACGTCGTTCGCCCGGCACGCCAATCACCCGGTCGCCACGCAGGTAGGCCGCTGT
>CAZZCI010000010.1:0-1719 GCA_964653015.1 uncultured Rhodothermales bacterium | reverse complement strand
GTAAGCTGCGTCCCCACCTGCGTGGCCAGACGGATGCGCTGGCTCTCGCCGCCGCTAAGAGTACGCGCCGTGCGGTCGAGCGTCAGGTAGCCCACGCCCACGTTCACCAGAAAGTCGAGCCGCTCGCGTACCTCTTTGATGATGGGATGGGCAATCGTGCGCTGCCGCTCGCTATCGAACGAGAGCGTATCCACCACCTGACGCAAGCGCTCCAGATCCATCTGCGCCAGATCACCAATCGTATGCTCACCGATGCGGTACGAGCGCGCAATGGTGTTGAGGCGCGCCCCGTCGCAGACTGGGCACGTTGTCTCGCGCATGAATGACTCGGCCCAACGCCGCTTTTTCGACGACTCGGTGTTCTCGTAGGCATGCTGCACATGCTCTACGAGCCCGCCGTAACGATGCGTGTAGTTGACCAGTCGGCCTTTGTATCGATACTGGATCTCGAACTGCTCCTCGCCCGCGCCGTGCAGGATCACATCGCGCTGCTCGTTGGAGAGGTCCTGGATCGGCGTATCAAAGTCGAAGTCATACGCCTTAGCCACCGCCCTTAGCTGACTGAAGATCCAGATGTCGCGGGGTTTGCCCAGCGGCACGAGTCCGCCCTCGGCGATGGTTTTCGAGGGATCGGGGATCATCAGGTCGGCATCGAGCTCGCTGGTTACGCCGAGTCCGTCGCAGTTTTGGCAAGCGCCATACGGCGTGTTAAACGAGAAGAGATTCGGCGACGGCTCGTCGTAGGAGAGGCCGGTTTCTGGATCCACCAGGTGGCGGCTAAAGAGATGGTCGCCGGTTTCCAGATCGGCCTCCGCATCCCCCTGAACATCGACCACGTGCGCGATGAGCGTACCCCCGCCCATGTCGAGCGCCGTCTGTACGCTCTGCCCCACGCGCGGACGAATGCCGTCTTTGACGACGAGGCGATCCACCACGACCTCGATATCGTGCGTTTCGTAGCGCTCCAGCTTCATGCCTTCCTCGTAGGTGCGCATCTTTCCGTTGATGCGGAAGCGCTCGAAGCCCTGGCTGGCCGTCTGCTCAAAGAGCTCGCGGTAGTGGCCCTTGCGGCCCTTTACGACCGGTGCCAGAATCATGAGACGGGTGCCATCGGGGAAGTTCAGGATGCCGTCGATGATCTCGTCATCGCTCTGCTTGCGCATCTTGTTGCCCGTCTCGTGCGAGTAGGCGGTGGCGGCGCGAGCGTAGAGCAGGCGCAGAAAGTCATACACCTCGGTGACGGTGCCCACGGTGGAGCGCGGGTTGCCGCCCACGGTTTTCTGCTCGATGGAGATCACCGGCGAGAGTCCGTCGATGTGATCCACGTCGGGGCGCTCCATCATCTCCAGAAACTGACGTGCGTAGGCACTCAGGCTCTCCATGTAGCGGCGCTGGCCCTCGGCATAGATGGTATCGAACGCCAGACTGGACTTGCCCGAGCCCGATAGGCCCGTCACGACCACGAGTTGGTTGCGCGGGATGTCGACGTCGACGCTTTGCAGGTTGTTCTCGCGGGCGCCGCGGATCGTAATGTGTTGAGGCATGAGAGATTGGAAGGATGCAAAGCAACAGATGCACATCCGCATTACACCCAGGGCGGGGCTACGCGTTTCTCGATAGGTGGGCCCCCCTCCACACGTAACGCACGTGTTGCGGATGAGAAGTGCGTCTGCCATCTCCGCACATACAAAAACCTGACAGGTCTATTTGGTCTACAGC
>CAZZCI010000009.1:17614-20418 GCA_964653015.1 uncultured Rhodothermales bacterium | reverse complement strand
TCCTCGTCGAGGTGCTTATCGGCGCTGCCTTCGGGGATGTCGTACCCGAGTTCATGCAACGGCACCTGTAGCACCTCGCGGATCCGCTTGCCGGGTCGAAAATGGGTCTTGCGACGACTATGGACAAACACGGTTTCGTTGGTCTTTGGATTGCGTGCTTTGGGCTTGGCCTTGGTTTTCTTGACCTCGAACACGCCAAAATCGCGCAGTTCGATGCGCAACTCAGGGTCAGCCTCGGTCAAAAAATCACCCAGGACCTGTATCACCGTGTTTACCCAGGGTTCGCTCTTGTACACCGGCGTATCCATGTGCTGAGCTACCCGACGAGCAATGTCTTTTTTTGTGATCGTTTCGGTACGGTCTGTCATTGTATTGAAGGGGATGATGATAAAACCAGTGTATTGAGGTGTTACTCCTCGAAACGGTATACTCCATGGATCCCGTCAATGCGCTTGAGCCGCTCCATGAGCCGCTGCAAGTGCTCCAAATCACTCACATGAAGAACAATCGTTCCAGAGAATATACCGTCCTCTGAATCAATAGTTATAGACCGAATATTCGTCTTTAAGTTCTTGGAAATCACAGTCGTTAGGTCATTGACCATTCCTACCCGGTCTTCGCCGACCAATCGCAACGCTGCTCCAAACTGAACATCGTTTTGATGACTCCAGTCAACCTCTAGAATGCGATCGGGGTGATTGGCAAGCAGATCGGGCGCATTCTGGCAATTCGACCGATGTATATTGATCGCACCGGTGCGACTCACAAATCCAAACACTTCATCGCCCGGAATGGGGTTGCAACACGCAGCATAGTTCACTGCAATGTCGGTCTGCAACTCGCCGTTAATGAGCAGTGCTTGTTTACCCGATGTCTGGGCCGCATCCAAAAAGCGTTCGTACTTTTTGCGCAGGGCTTGTTCATCGGCATCTTTCGTGGTATCATTGGACTCTTTATTGCCCGACTTAATGCGGTCTATAAGCTCATCGGGTTCATACAACCCACTTCCTATTTCATAGAACAGCTGCTGCAGGTCAGGAAACTTCAGCTCATGAGCCACCTCCTGCAAGTCTTGGTCGCTAATTTCGATGTTTGCACGGCGGGCTTCTTTTTCCCAAATCTCGCGCCCTAGTTTGGCGGTTTTACGACGCTTCTCGTTCGTCCAGTGGCGAATGCGGCTTCGTGCTTTGTGCGTCACCACAAAGTTAATCCAGTCGGGATTGGGGCTTTGTTTTTTGGAGGTGATAATTTCGACTTGGTCGCCACTTGTTAACTCATGCGACAGGGGTACCATCTTTCCATTGACTTTTGCCCCAATGCACTGCATCCCCACTTCGGTGTGTACCTTGAAGGCAAAATCGACGGGGGTAGCCCCTTGCGGCAGTGTCATAAGATCGCCACGGGGCGTGAAAACATAAATCTCCTCGTCATAGAGATTAAGCTGAAACTCTTCGACAAACTCGGTAGCTTGTTCCGGCTTCGGACTTTCAAGCAGGTCGCGCACCCAGTCGAGAAACTGATCCATCTCTTCGTCTGAGTGGTCGGCTCCTTCTTTATATTTCCAGTGGGCGGCGACCCCACGCTCTGCAATCTCGTGCATCTCTTGCGTACGCACTTGCACCTCAACGCGCCGTCCTTTGGGCCCTAAGACGGTCGTATGCAAACTCTGGTATCCATTGGACTTCGGCACCGAGATGAAGTCACGGAAGCGCTCTGGAAGAGGCTTGTACAGGTCGGTCACGATCGAATACACCCGCCAGCAGTCCTCGCGCCCTTTTTTGCCGTCCTCATCGATCACAATGCGAATCGCAAAGATGTCGTAGATCTCATCAAGCGGCTTATTTTGCCGTTTCATCTTACGGTGAATCGAGTAGATATTCTTGACCCGCCCGTAGATGTCAAAGGTAAAGCCTTCTTTTTCAAGGCGTTGTTTCAACGGTTCGACAAAGTAGGCAATGTACGCCTCACGCTCTTCCTCACGATCAGCCAGTGCGTCCACGATATTGTAGTACGCATCCGGATCCAGCACCTTGAGCGACAGATCTTCCAGTTCGCTCTTCACAGCAAAGAGACCAAATCGGTGCGCCAGTGGGGCAAAAAGTTCGCGAGTTTCGCTGGCTTTTTTGAGCTGCTTCTCCTTGGGAAGCGCCTCAATGGTGCGCATGTTGTGCAAGCGATCGGCAAACTTGACCAGAATCACCCGCAAGTCGGTTGCCATTGAGAGCATCAGCTTACGCACGTTCTCGGCCTGTCCAAGCTCACGGCTTGTAAACACACCGCTGATCTTTGTAAGCCCGTCAATGATGGTGGCGAGTGTATCGCCAAACTCCTCGCGGATCAACCCAATAGAAAGATTCGTGTCCTCAACCACGTCATGGAGTAACGCCGCTGCCACACTCACGTCATCCAGTCCAATGTCGCGTGCAACGATGGTGGCCACCCGTAGTGGATGACTGATGTATCGCTCACCTGAGGCGCGCCAGTGGTTGCGATGGGCCCAATAGCTGAGACGAAACGCACGCCGGATCATGTCTTCGTCTACATGGGGCAAATGCGTACGACAGTGGGCAAGCAGTTCTTCTAATCGCGCCTCATACTGCGGCTCTATAGAGATATTGGCCTCTTTGAGTACGGAGGAGGCTTGAATCATAATCGGATTGGGAGCGGTGGATGCCGGTAGGGGGTTGGTGTTTATTACGATAGCAAGAAGAGTGGGATTCATGCGCTGTCAGTTGCAGCGCTACCAGAAAATTGGAAGCGATCACACGGTCTAATTAGCACACCAAACTAATTAGCACACCAAA
>CAZZCI010000009.1:0-17514 GCA_964653015.1 uncultured Rhodothermales bacterium | reverse complement strand
AATTGGAAGCGATCACACGGTCTAATTAGCACACCAAACTAATTAGCACACCAAAAAAAGCGGAGCAAGCACATCGGCTTACTCCGCTCTTCTTCTTACAATGCTATGTCGTGCTCTTGTATCAGGCGTTGGCTGCAGCCTCTTCGGACTCTTCCTCGCGTTTGCCTTTGCCACTGCCGCGCCGGGTGCGCGAACTGCTTCCGCTGCCGCTAGCCGTTGAAGAGGGGGGGATGTCGTTATAATCGACAAGCTCAACAAGAGCCATTTCCGACCCATCGTTGTTGCGCTGCCCAAGCTTAATGATGCGCACATATCCACCGGGACGCCCTTCTACGCGCTCGCCGATTTCATCAAACAACGTGGAGACTGCTTTCTTATCCTGCAGGTAGCGGAAGACCTGACGGCGGTTATGCTCGGTATCGGTCTTCGCACGCGTGATGAGCGGCTCTATAAACGGACGGATGGCCTTGGCCTTCGCAATGGTTGTGCGAATGTGTTTGTGCTCGATCAGAGCGTTAGAGAGCGCAGCCAAGGTGCGCTTGCGGTGGGGACTGGTGCGTCCCAACTTATGACGTTTGGTACGATGTCTCATGGCGAATCAATAACCTGAAATTAGCAGATGCCGGGCGGAGTCGTATGCAGCAAACGGCCTCTGTCACGGGGTTCATGATGGAGGCAACGAATGGTGCCCTCCAGCTAGCTGGTTTGTTCTTCGAGGTACTCTTCAACGTTCATGCCGAAGTGTAGGCCGCGTTCATCGAGTACTTCAACCAACTCTTGGAGCGACTTCCGGCCAAAGTTGCGGAATTTGAGCATTTCGTTTTCTTCGCGCCGCACCAAGTCGCCGATGTTTTTGATGCTGGCGGCTTTAAGACAGTTGTGCGAACGCACCGACAGGTCGAGCTCGTCAACGGGTTGGGCCAGCAGCTCGCGAATGCGTTTGACCTCTTCATCGACCTCTTGTTCTTCAACCATCGGCTCGGGCTCCTCATCCAACTGAATGAAGAACTGAATATGGTCGCGCAGGATAGCAGCCGCGCGCGTCAGTGCCTCTTCAGGCGTAATGGAGCCGTCGGTATCGACTTCGAGGGTAAGCTCTTCATAATCGATCTTTTCGCCAATACGCATTGGCTTCACCGAGTACTTTACGTTTTTGATCGGCGTAAAGATCGAATCGATTGCGATCACCCCAATGGGGTCATCTTCGCGCTTGTTATCTTCAGACGAGACATATCCTCGTCCATAGCCTACACGCAAGTCTGCTTCTACAACCGCATCTTCAGCCAACGTGGCGATATGATGCTCGGGGTTAAGCACCTCAAACTCGTTGGTGGCGTCGTTCAAGTCGGCCCCGGTCCAGTTACCTGGTCCTTCCAACGAGAGTGAGATATGTGCTTCATGCATTTCCTCAGCCCTCAGGCGAAGTCCCTTCAGGTTCAGAATGATGTCCGACACATCTTCGGTTACCCCGGGAATGGTTGAGAACTCGTGCTGTACGCCGTTGATCTTGATCGCGGTAACGGCTTGCCCGCGCATAGACGACAGCATCACGCGGCGCAAAGCATTACCAATGGTAATGCCAAACCCGCGCTCAAGCGGTTCGATAATGAACTGTCCTGTGGTGTCGGTGGCGTCTTCGACTTGGACGCCATCCGGCATTTGAATCCCGAAATTGTTCATACGCTCGAATCGATGGGTATTTGGCAAGGGCAGTACTTGAGCGTGTGGAGCAGCGCTCGCATTCTACTTCGAGTAGAGCTCCACAATCAACTGAGCATCGATGTTTTCTGGAATCTCATCGACCTCGGGCGTGCGAATCACTTTTCCTTTTACTTTCTCACGATCCACCTCAACCCAGGGGAAAACGCGGCGCTGGCGAGAGACGTTTTCCTGAACAGGCTCAATATTTTTGCTACGCGGACGCACTTCAATGATGTCGTCGGGGGTGACCGAATACGACGGAATGTTCACGATCCGGTCGTTGACCAGCAAGTGGCGGTGCGTCACAAACTGACGAGCTTGGCGACGGGTACGGGCAAAGCCCATCCGAAACACCATGTTATCGAGGCGCATCTCCAGCATCTGGAGGAGGTTATCCCCTGTTACCCCGCGCTTACGCGCTGCTTTGTTAAACAGATTTTTGAATTGCCGCTCAAGCAAGCCATAGGTGTACTTGGCTTTTTGCTTTTCTTTGAGCTGCACCGCATACTCGCTTTCGCGACGGCGACGTCCGCGCCCGTGTTGTCCCGGGGGATACGGCTTACGCTCTAAAGCTTTGCTGGGGCCAAAAATGGGCTCCTTGAAACGACGAGCTACTTTTTGCTTTGGGCCTCGGTATCGAGCCATCTGAACTCTTTTGTTATGCTATTGTGTTGGAGGTAGTCGGGGAGCTGAACCAGCTGCATGCTGTTGCTTTCCTGTGGAAAGGTGCAGATGCATGCCGTAATTCAGCTGATCAGCATCACACGCGGCGACGCTTCGGCGGGCGGCAACCATTATGGGGCAGCGGCGTTACGTCGCGGATCGTTGCCACTTCAAGGCCGACATCAGAAAGCGCACGTACGGCCCCTTCTCTTCCAGAGCCAGGCCCTTTCACATACACATCGACGCGACGCAGCCCAAGGTCGTATGCTTCTTGCGCTGCAGCCTGTCCGGCCCGCTGTGCGGCATAGGGCGTGTTCTTACGGCTGCCTTTGAACCCCATCTTCCCAGCACTGGCCCACGAAATCGTATTCCCGTACTGGTCGGTGAGTGTGATAATGACGTTGTTGAAGGTGGACTTGATGTAGGCACGTCCGTTTGACTCAACGACCACGTTCTTTTTACGAACGGCTCGTTTGCCTTTTCCTTTCTTGCCTTTATTTTGCTTGGCCATATCAGTAAGCAGTATGATGGTTGAATACAGTAGATCGGATGCCCAGGGGCGTGCTTTTCATGCTGGATGAGCAAGTCACGCCGCCTTGCCGCAATCATCAATCGGTGCCGCGTTACTTGCGTGGAGCCGTTTTCTTGCCGGCCACCGTCTTGCGCTTCCCTTTGCGGGTGCGGGCGTTCGTTTGGGTGCGTTGTCCGCGCACCGGCAGCCCTTTACGATGGCGCTGGCCACGGTAGCACCCGATGTCCATCAATCGTTTGATGTTCATCTGCACTTCCGTGCGCAACTGACCTTCAACAACATACTCCTCTTCGATAAGACGGCGCACTTCGCGCGTTTCCGTGTCAGTCCACTCACGGGGGTGCTTGTCCTTATCGACGTCAGCACGGTCTAGAATTTCTTGCGCGCGCGACTGCCCTACACCAAAGATATCGGTGAGGGCAATTTCGCCACGCTTATGGTTGGGGATGTCAACTCCGGCTATTCGAGGCATGGATTGGGGCGTCTTGGTGGTAACAGCGTTTAAATAAGGACATAGCAGGGGCGATCCGCGGTGTCGAAGCACCGACGGCATTCCCTTACAAGCATCAGCTCAAACGGCAGCCATAGAAAACTACTTGTAGCGGTACACAATGCGGCCCTTCGAGAGATCGTACGGCGAAAGCTCAACCTTTACACGGTCTCCGGGAAGGATTTTGATGTAGTTCATTCGCATCTTCCCCGAAAGCAGACCGAGAATCTCGTGTCCGTTTTCGAGTTCTACGCGAAACTGCGCGTTTGGAAGAGCCTCAAGGACTTCTCCGTCTTGTTCAATGGCTTCTTCTTTTGCCATGGGCTATGCTGATTCTGAGAAAGAAGTTGTGTAGGGGGGCGTGTGAACGCGTTCAATGTAATCGAACGTACTGAGCACTTCGTAGCCATCGGCATGAACCGCGACCATATGCTCGTAATGCGCAGATGGTTGTCGATCCGCTGTACGCACCGTCCACCCATCTGTATCAGTGGTTACCTCATCCGTTCCGATGTTAATCATCGGTTCAATACAAATCACAAGACCCGGCTTAATGCGGCGACCTGTTCCGGGACTTCCGTAGTTAGGAACCTGCGGCTCTTCCCACAGGCTACGTCCTACACCGTGCCCACACAAGGCCTTCACGATTCCGTAGTTGGCACACACCGACTCTACGGCATGTCCAATATCGCCAATTCGGTTACCGGGCTGGGCGGCATCAACGCCGGCCATCAGTCCACGATACGTTATGTCGCACAGCGTACGGTGTTCATTGCTGAGGTCGCCAACTGCGAATGTGTAGGCACTGTCGCCAATAAACCCGTCAAGACGCACGCCACAGTCAATGGAAAGCAGATCGCCATTTTCTAATGGCGTGTCATCGGGAATACCGTGCACAACTGCGTCGTTCACAGAGACGCAGAGCGTGGCCGGAAATACATTGGACCCGGCTTTGTGTCCTTTGAATGCGGGTTCTGCATCATGGGAGCGAATAAACGCTTCGGCGATTGCATCCAGTTCGCGGGGAGTCACTCCCGGCTCTACATGGTTAGCAATTTCGCCCAGTGTTTGGCCGACGAGGTCTGCGCTGGCGCGCAGGCGGGCTATTTCGCGCTCACTTTTTAACTGTACCATGTGGCGTCGAATAAATCGGGGGAGGTAAGATGTCCATCGCATGATTATCCGCGCCTACCGCGCATTTTGCCGCTCTTCATGAATCCGTCGTAATGACGCATGAGCAGATGGCTTTCGATCTGCTGCAAGGTGTCGAGGGTAACTTGCACGATAATGAGCAGGCTGGTCCCACCAAAGAACATCGCAAATCCTTGTGATACGCCCGCTTGCATAGCAAAGGCAGGCAGGATCGCTACAAAGCCCAGGAAGAGCGAGCCCGGTAGCGTAACCCGCGTCAGAATGTTATCGATGAACTCACTTGTTTGCTTCCCGGGACGAATGCCGGGGATAAAGCCTCCTTGTCGCTTCATGGTATCCGCCATTTCTTTTGGATTCACCGTAATGGCGGTGTAGAAGTACGTGAAGAAGAACGTCATCCAGAAGAACACAAACGAATACCCGAACCCTGAAATGTCAGAGAACCAGGCGCCCATATTCTGCATGAGGGGACTATCCGGAAAGAACGCTGCCACCGTCGATGGAATGAACATAATCGACTGGGCGAAGATAATCGGCATTACACCGGCCGCGTTTACTCGGATAGGCAGATACTGAGTCGTTCCGCCATACACTTTGCGCCCAACCACCCGCTTGGCATACTGCACCGGAATCCGGCGGATGCCTTGCGAAACCAGCACGATACCGCCCGTGATGAGCGTCCACATACCGATTTCAAGCAGGAAGATAAAGAAGTTGTTCGTGAGGTTGAACTCGTTGATCACCGCATTGGGCAGGAACGCAATAATCCCGATCGTAATCAGCAACGAGATTCCGTTTCCAATACCGTCTTCTGAGATCCGTTCACCCAGCCACATCACGAACACGGTACCAGAGGTCAGCACAATCACTGTTGTGATCATGAACAGCGTGGGACTGATCACAATGGCTGTGCCTGTAGCGCCATATTGTAGATTAATGGCATAGCCGATCGATTGCAGCGACGTAATACCTACAGTAAGGTACCGTGTTATCTGCGTAATCTTGCGTCGGCCCTCTTCGCCTTCGCGCTTCAGCTTCTGGAAGTACGGAACGACCGCCCCCATCAACTGAATGATAATCGCTGCCGTAATGTACGGCATGATTCCTAGGGCGAAGATCCCTGCTTGTAGAAAGGCACCTCCTACGAACATATCGAGAAAGCCAAAGAGGCCTGCGTCGCCCCCTTGTTCGGTTACTTCATTGAGCACCTGTGCGTCCACTCCAGGAAGAGTGACGTAGGCACCAATGCGATAGACGACAAAGAGCCCCAGCGTATACATAATACGCTGGCGCAGCTCTTCGACCTTCCAGATGTTACGAAAGCTTTCGGCAAGACCGGCCATACGAAAAGGCGTTCTCTGGCGGCGAAAAGTCCGAGGACTTCTCTACGCGCCAATGGATGTAGAAAGTTACTCTAGGTGCGTCACGGTTCCGCCCGCGGACTCGATTTTCTCTTGGGCTGACCCACTAAACGCGTGGGCCTGCACGTCAAGAGCAACATCGAGATCTCCTTTGCCCAGCACTTTTACACGCTCGGCACTACGCACCGCTCCTGCGCGCTCAAGCACGTCAGGGGTAATGGGAGCATCGGTTGGCAGCGTACCCTCATGGGCAAGGCGAGCCAAGCGCTCCACATTTACTATACTGTATTCGGTGCGAAACGGGTTGTTGAACCCAAACTTCGGAACGCGGCGATGCAGAGGCATCTGGCCACCTTCAAACCAGAGCGGGCGGTTTTTGCTACCCGATCGGCTTGATTGGCCTTTAGTGCCACGCGTCGAACTGTGTCCGCCACGTCCTGAGCCAACTCCACGGCCCAGACGCTTTTTCTTTTGGGTGGCCCCTTCAGCAGGGGAGAGGTTACTGAGATCCATATCGGTAAAGGCTCAGGTGCTGCTTTAGCAGGGTTGAGTGCCTAAAGAAGCACGCGGTGGAAAGAGTGCGAGTGTGTGTGCAGGCAAGCCCAGTGGGCTTTGCGCTACATACGTGTGACGGTGCGCTAAGCTGTAGCTTCGGCCTCCTCGGAGGGGGCTTCGGCTTCCTCAGCATCGTCAATCTCTTCGACAGTAATCAAGTGGTTCACCTTGCGAATCATGCCCCGAATTTGCGGGGTATCGCGGTGCTCGGCTACGTCATTAGGACGCTTCAAGCCGAGGGCTTTCATGGTGCGACGCTGTTTTTTTGTGCGTCGGTTCAGGCTTCGCACTTGTGTTAGTTTAAGGGTAGGCATAGGGGTAGAGGCAGCCAGGCAAATGATAAGTTATCCGTTGAAGACTTTTTCGAGAGGGATGCCGCGACGGCGAGCCACTTCGAGGGCGTCTTCGAGTGAGGCGAGAGCGTTGATCGTTGCTTTCACCTGGTTGTGCGGATTGCTGGTTCCAATTGACTTGGACAGCACGTTTGTGAGTCCTGCACACTCAAGCACAGCACGCACACCGCCACCAGCAATTACACCCGTACCCGGTGCAGCAGGCTTCAAGAGCACTTTTCCAGCGTCTTGCTGCCCTACCACTTTATGAGGAATCGTGCCATCACGAATCGGGACACGAACCAAGTTCTTTTTGGCATCCTCATTCCCTTTGGAGATAGCATCGGATACCTGGTTGGCTTTGCCTAAGCCAGCACCAACGAGGCCGTTTTCATTTCCAACAACAACAATGGCGTTGAAGGAAAAGCGACGCCCTCCTTTCACGACCTTAGACACCCGGTTGATCGCAACAAGGCGATCTACCCAGTTTTCTTGACGCTTATTGGAATTGGCTCGCTTACGCTTATTCTTTCTCTTGGCCATAGTGTGGCTGCGGGTCTACGTGTGTCGTGTGCAAATGGGGGAAGCTACAGGTTATAAGTGAAGACCGCCTTCGCGGGCTCCTTCAGCCAGTGCCTCTACGCGCCCGTGGTACTTGTATCCACTGCGGTCGAAGACGACACGGTCAATACCGGCATCTTGAGCGCGTTCAGCGAGAACACGCCCAACGGCATGGCTTTCTTCGGTAGGGGTATCCCCATCGACAGCCGATTCACGACTTGATGCCGAAGCTAGCGTGTGTCCGGCCCAGTCGTCAATAAGCTGGGCATAGATATACTGGTTCGAGCGATACACCGAGAGCCGTGGGCGCTGCGACGTTCCAATAATGGTCTGTCGAATGTTGCGGTGAATGCGCTTGCGGCGCTCACGGGTTTCTGTTTTGCCTTTCGCCATGTGTACTGTATCCGTCTTAAACTCTGAGTAGGGCGGCTAAGGGCGTGCGCCATGGTACGGCGCATCGCGAGGCCCTTGCACAATGCATGAAGGGATTCGAAGGGAGGGCGACACACCGATATTGGCGTGCTCGCGCAGGCCGCCTCGTGCTTAACGGGCTGCCGTCTTTCCAGCTTTAAGGGGCACGTGCTCGCCCACGTAGCGCACTCCCTTGCCTTTGTACGGCTCAGGCGGACGCAGATCGCGAATCTTGGCGGCTACTTGCCCAACCAGCTGCTTGTCAATGCCCTCAATAGTGATAACATCGTCTTTACCGCGCCCCGACTCAATTTCTACATCCACCTCTTCAGGTGGCAGAAAAAAGATCGGGTGCGAAAAGCCCAGGGCTAACTCAATAGCATCCCCATCCATGGTGGCGCGATATCCCACGCCCTTGATGGTCAATGCCTTTTTATAGCCCTCGGTAACACCGATAACCATGTTAGCAACCAACGAACGCGACATACCGTGTGCAGCACGGTGACGCTTTTGATCGGTTGGGCGATTTATGATAATTGCCCCATCTTCGACCGTGACTTTCATCTCAGGGTCGATCTGCTCCGTTAGCGTCCCTTTCGGGCCCTCTACAGTTACGAGGTTCGTGTCACTAACGGACACCGATACGTTGTCATCGAACGTAATGGGCTTGCTACCTATGCGAGCCATGAATACACCTATCAATCAAAGGGTGAACAATCGTGGGCGGTCCTAGCCGGTGGTTAAAATACCCGAGCTAACACCTCTCCGCCTACACCGAAACGACGCGCTTCTTTGTTACTCATCACACCACGCGAAGTAGACAAAATGGCAATACCAAGTCCGTTCTTTACGCGGGGAAGATCAGTAGACTTTGCGTACTGGCGTAGTCCGGGTTTCGACACGCGCTCCAGCAACTGAATGGCTGGCTCGCCTGTGCGATCGTACTTCAGGTAGATGCGCAACCGGCCTTGCTTACCATCCTCAATGTTGAGGTAGTTTTTAATATACCCCTTCTCCATCAAAATCTGCGTGATGGCTCGTTTGAGGTTTGAGGCAGGGACCTCCACATAATCATGGTTGGCCTGCTGGGCATTACGAATGCGCGCCAGATAATCGGCTACAGGATCGGAAATTCCACTCATTGTACGGTTATTGCGTCTCTATTGTCGTGAGGGCAGAACGCGCAACGCATGTAACGGAAAGCCTGAATGGCTCGGTGCGCGTTACCAGCGAGGCGCGGCCAAAAAGCACGGCGTTACCAGCTAGATTTACGGACTCCAGGAATGTGTCCCTTCAAGGCCAGCTCGCGAAACACGATGCGGGATACGCCAAACTCGCGGATGTATCCACGAGTACGCCCAGAAATAGGGCAGCGGTTGTTTTGGCGTACCGGGCTCGCATCACGGGGTAGCTTTTGCAGCTCCACCCATTTGCCTTGCTCCTTGAGCTCACGGCGCTTCTCTTTGTACTTCTCGTATGTCTTGCGGCGTTTCTTTTCGCGCGCAATCCAGCTTTTCTTCGCCATAGGGGGTATCAGCTAATCAGCTTCGCGTTAAACAGGGGGTTACACAGCACGTTGGGAGTCAGACTAATTACGCCGCCACCGCTTCGTCTTCTTCGCGGCGGACAAACGGCATGCCCAGCTTCTTAAGCAGAGCGTAGCCTTCTTCATCGGTTTCTGCAGACGTCACAAAAGTGATATCCATACCACCAACACGGTCTACATTGTCGACACTGATCTCTGGAAAGATCGTTTGCTCTTTGATGCCCAGCGTGTAGTTGCCGTGGCCATCAAAGCTGCGATCAGGCACGCCCTGGAAATCGCGCACGCCTGGCAGTGCCAGCGTAACAAGACGATCAAAGAACTCGTACATGCGTGCGTCGCGCAGTGTCACGCGCAATCCAACAGGCATGCCTTCGCGAATCCCAAAGTTCGAGATACTCTTCTTGGCACGCGTCACTTCAGGATGCTGGCCGGTGATGGTCCGTAGTTCATCTACGGCATCATCGAGAACTTTCTGAGTTTCGGCGGCCTCACCGATTCCCTTATTGATGCAGATCTTTTCCAAGCGCGGCGCCCGCATGACATTGTCATAGCCAAACTCCTCAAGGAGTGCAGGCCGCACTTCGTCGTTGTACTTAGTTTTCAGTCGTGGAGGCTGTGCCATAGCGTATCAATCAATCGTTGGGTGCATCCTGCAGTGTATCAAAAACGAGCCTACTGCAGATGTTGAAAATGATTAGGCATGCAGGCGGGTTCCCCCCTCCATACTCGTTTCATGCGGGCCTACAAGCCCGAGGCGATTCTTAATCGTCGAGCTCTTCGCCTGTTGTTTTTGCGTATCGAACCCAGCGTCCTCGGCCAGTTTCTTCATCTTCGATACGTTTACGTCCAATGCGTGTGGGGTCGCCGTTGCTGTCAATCGGATTTACGTTAGATACGTGAATGGGCGCCTCACGCTCTACACGGCCTCCGCTCTGGTTGGCTTGGCTGGGCTTCTCGTGATAGATGCGCATATTTACGCCTTCAACGATCACGCGCTCACGCTCCGGAAACACCCGAAGCACTTTGCCCACGTGGCCTTTCTCGCGGTCGTCTCCCGCAGAGGAGGCCGACGTTATGGTCTTGTTGAGCATGACCATATCGCCCTTCTTAATGTGGAGTTTGCGTTGTTTGTTTTTTTTACGCGGCATAAGGCCTGGTCAATCGTTTCGTCTATAACAAAGGGGTGTTGGTCTGAAGCAGCAGAATGCCTGCTCAATGGACGAGCATTATGCTGCAATTGTCGCTTCTGCGCAACAACTCGGAGCGAAAGCGCAAAGAACCTCGGCGGTTAGAGCACCTCTGGAGCAAGCGATACAATCCGCATGAACTGCTTCTCGCGCAGTTCGCGTGCAACGGGGCCAAAGACACGGGTGCCTACCGGCTCCCCCTGCTGGTCAATCAGCACGGCGGCGTTTTCATCAAACCGGATGTACGACCCGTCGCTGCGCCCCACTTCTTTGCGGGTACGCACTACGACAGCAGGGCTTACCTCGCCCTTGCCTACCGTACCACCGGGAATGGCCGACTTTACCGAGACCATAATCCGGTCGCCAAGGCTGGCATAGCGGCGTCCGCTACTCCCCAGCACTCGAATGCATTGTACTTCTTTTGCACCGCTGTTGTCGGCTACTTTAAGTCGTGATTCTTGCTGAACCATCGCGTGTCACACAGTCAAATATAAAAGGGATCATACAGAGGCCTGCGGGCCGTTATCAGCACAGCACAAAGCCGTGCAAACCGCACGCGTGCAGGCTGCGCAGCCGTGTTCTACTTGGCGCGCTCAATAATGTCGGTGAGGCGCCACCGCTTGCGCTTGCTAAGCGGACGCGTCTCCTGAATGCGCACAATGTCGCCTTCTTTGGCGGTTTCCTCTTCGTCATGCGCCAGCATTTTGGAAGAGCGCTCCAGGTACTTTCCGTACATGGGGTGCTTCATTTGACGCCGCACGTTTACCGTAATGGTTTTATCCATTTTGGTGCTTGTCACAATACCTACCCGTTCTTTGCGCGCATTGCGCTCGGGGGATTGCTCATCGGCAGCAGCCTGCTCTACAGGATCGGAGTCTACTTGGGGGTCAGCCATATCTAAATCGTCAGGTCGTTACAGCGAATCGCCGCGCACGGTTATGCGTCCGCGAGCTCTTTTTTTTCGGTCAGTATCGTTTTGAGGCGCGCAATGAACCGGCGCTTGGTGCGCAGCAACATCGGGTTTTCAATGCGCCCGTGCACCGAGTGCTTAAACCGAAGACGGTCTATTTGCTCTTGTTCTTCCTCAATGCGCGTCTCAATCTCAGGAATGCTGAGGTTACGGACTTCTTTGGCTTTCATGGTTTGGCAAGTTTAGGTAAGCAAGAAATAGCCGAGAGCAATGAACCACGCTCTGCGGGTCCCTGATCACTACGCTTCGTCGGAATCCCGATACGTCGGACGTACGACAAACTTCGTTTTGACCGGCAGCTTGTGCTTACCCAGACGCAGCGCCTCTTTCGCTACCTCGCGCGAGACGCCACCGCCAACCTCAAAGAGCACTTGGCCCGGGTTGACCGGAGCAACGTAGAATTCGGGGGCTCCTTTTCCTTTACCCATCCGCGTTTCTGCAGGGGTTTTGGTAATCGGCTTATCTGGAAAGATGCGAATCCAGACTTTCCCGGCGCGCTTCATATAGCGGTTGATGGCCACACGAGCGGCTTCAATCTGACGGCTGGAAATTTGACCCGTTTCGAGGGTCTTAATCCCGAAATCGCCAAATGTGATACGTGTACCACGCTGGGCATTCCCCTTTTTAAGGCCTTGATTCCGTTGCACCTTGCGGTGCTTCGTTCGTTTTGGTTGTAGCATAACAGGTAGGATGTTCTGCAGAACACGGAGGCGCCTGTGGCACCCTACGCTCTGCGATGTTCAAAAAGGATAACGAACAGCGCCGCAGCGCTACATACAGCGTTAGTTACGGTTGCGGCGACGGCGACGACCGCCTTTCTTCCGGCCCCCTCTTCCGCCTTGCTGCTGATTGCGCTGCTGGGCTTGCACGTTCGGGCTCAAGTCGGGCTGACCGAGGATTTCTCCGCGGTGAATCCACACTTTTACACCAATGGAGCCGTAAATGGTGAGTGCCTCGGCCTTAGCAAAGTCAATGTCAGCGCGGATCGTGTGCAGCGGCACACGCCCTTCGAGGTACTCCTCGATACGTCCCATTTCAGCACCACCAAGGCGCCCGGCCACACGGATACGGATGCCTTCAGCACCCATACGCATCGCGGATGTTATCGCCTGTTTCATGGCGCGGCGGTACGAGATGCGCCCTTCGAGCTGCTGCGCAATGTTTTTGGCAACGAGCATAGCATCCAACTCCGGACGCTTGATCTCGCTGATGTTAATCTGGATGTCTTTTCCAGTTAAGCGCTTCAGCTCTTCACGCAGCTTCTCGACCTCGCTTCCTCCCCGGCCAATAACAACGCCAGGGCGGCTGGTGTGCAGCGTTAAGATAACGCGTTTGGGGGTGCGCTCAATCACCGCTCGGCTTAGACCGGCACGGCGCAAACGCGCATCCAAGTATTCGCGAATCGTGTGATCCTCAACAATGTTTTCCTGTTGGTTTCGCTCTCCGTACCAGTTGGAATCCCAACCGCGAATGACGCCGAGCCGAAACCCAATCGGATGTGTTTTTTGACCCAAGGCTAGTACCTCGTTTTACCTATGCAAATGCAGTGATGGGCGCAGGGGAGTGCCAGCTTACGCCACCGGCTCAGTCTCGCGCACCTCAACCACAACGGTAAGGTGCGTGGTGCGCTTGCGGATCGGCTTGGCCCGCCCACGGGCTGCGGCCTTAAACCGCTTAAACGTAGGGCCTTCATTGGCCCGAATATCTTTGATGATGAGCTCGCTCTCGTTGAAGCGCTCCTCGTGTTTATCCATAAGGTTGAACACGGCCGAACGGATGGTTTTCTCAACCACCTCGGTCGGCTTTTGAGGCAAGAAGCTCAGGATGTTAATCGCCTCAGGGACGGAGCGGCCGCGCACCACGTTAATGACGCGCCGGACTTTCATTGGCGAGCTCCGAATGTATTTCTCTACAGCTCGTGCTTCCATAATGCTTGTTGGAGGTTTGCAGGAGCAGCGTGTACACATCGCACGCGCAGCTCCCTGTGTCTATGCCAAAACGAAATTACGCCGCGCGGCGGGTGCGCTTGTCTACTTTCGACTTCGCGTGTCCATTGAAGGTACGTGTCGGCGCGAATTCGCCGAGCTTGTGGCCCACCATATTTTCCGATACATACACCGGAATAAACTGGCGTCCGTTGTGCACAGCAAACGTGTGCCCGATGAAGTCTGGAGTAATCAGGGAGTCACGACTCCACGTTTTGATTACCTTCTTTTTCTGGGACTCATTGAGCGCGTCTACTTTGCGTTGCAGCTTGTAGTAGACGTATGGGCCCTTGCGTAATGAGCGAGGCATAATGCAGGGATGTTGTAGTCAGAGTCAGTGACGGAGGGCGTTCACCGGGCGCTTTATCGGCGCTTCTTGCGCTCGGTGCGACGCCGAATGATGTATTTGTTCGAGTCTTTGTTGCGCTTGCGGGTCTTGTACCCTTTAGCCGGTACGCCTTTGCGCGACCGCGGGTGTCCGCCCGAAGCACGGCCTTCACCGCCCCCCATGGGGTGGTCAATTGGGTTCATGGCTACCCCACGCGTTCGCGGGCGCCGGCCAAGCCAGCGTTTCCGCCCAGCTTTGCCGAGCATAATGTTCATGTGGTCTACGTTACTGGTTGTTCCCACCGTAGCGCGGCATTCAGCAGGCACTACACGGGTTTCTCCAGACGGAAGTTCAAGCGTTGCAAACTTCCCTTCACGAGCCGTGAGGCGCGCCTCGGTACCTGCTGCGCGCGCCATCTGTGCGCCTTTTCCGGGCTTCATTTCAATGGCATGCACCACTGTACCGATTGGCATCTTCGAAAGCGGCAAGCAGTTTCCTACATCCGGAGATGCAGCAGGACCACTCATTACCGTTGTCCCGACTTTGATCCCATCGGGAGCGATGATATACCGCTTTTCGCCATCGGCGTACACCAAGAGAGCAATACGAGCCGACCGGTTCGGGTCGTACTCAACCGTAGCAACCCGTGCAGGAATGTTATCCTTACGACGCTTAAAGTCAATGCGACGGTACCGGCGCTTGTGGCCGCCCCCACGGTAACGCATGGTCATGCGCCCGTTGTTGTTGCGGCCCCCAGAATTTTTCAGGGGTTCAAGCAGGCTCTTTTCTGGCTCCGTTTCGGTGATATCATCGAAAGCCGAGACAGAGCGCTGGCGCTGGCTGTTTGTATTTGGTTTTAGCTTTTTAATCGACATAGGCCAGAATGCTTGTGCAGGGGAAAACCGCTGCGTGCGTCAAATCAATGCGTATCGAACAGGAGGCTCACCACAGGTGGACAGGTGGGCCGTGTAACGTAAAGGGGTTGGGGTGCAGCAAAGGTCCGCTACACGTCTTCAAAGAAGTCAATCTGCTCGCCTTCCGGATCGATTTCGACGATGGCTTTTTTGAAGCCGGATGTCCGGCCCTCTACCATCGATCCTTGCCGGAATTGGCGACGGCGCTTGCCAGGCACAATTTGTGTGCGAATGCTGGTAACGCGTACGCCAGGATAGCGATATTGAATAGCCGCCTTAATCTGGGGCTTGGTAGCCCGAAGCCGCACGACGAAGGAGTACTTTCCTTCGTACATTTGCTCGGTGGACTTCTCAGTAAGGTGAGGCTCTATCAGAATGTGATTGCTCATAACACAGCGGGAATCTCAAACAATGGAAGCAGTCGGACAAGGGCTGCGGGTTAGGCCACCGCAGTTTCCTCAACCGAAAGCAAGTCGGTCAGGTAGTCGAAGGCACCGCGCTGGAGCAAAAGCGCCTCGGCATCGAGCAGGTCGAGCGTCGAAAGGCTCTTCACCTCACGCACGCTCACCTTGTCGAGGTTGCGGGCCGAAAGGTAGATTTCCTTCTCTACCTCAGTAGTTACAATCAGTACTTTGGTGTCGTTGAGGTTGTGCAGCGTCAGCAAGTCACGCAGCTCACGTGTACTGGGGCGCTCCATCCCAAAGTCTTCAATCACACGCAGCGCATCGTTTTGCGCTTTGTACGAGAGCGCTGAACGGCGAGCCAAGCGCGAAGTCTTTTTGTTGACCTTTTGCTCATACGAACGCGGGCGGGGACCGTGAGCACGGCCTCCGGAACGACGAATAGGCGACTTCGCATCACCGGCACGGGCATTTCCTGTCCCTTTTTGCCGATACAGCTTACGCCGACTTCCTCGCACGTCGCTGCGCTCTTTCGTTTTGTGGGTGCCTTGGCGCTTGTTGGCTTGAATCCGCTTCACATCAAGCCAGATAACGTGATCGTTCGGCTCAATGTCGAAGATGGTCGGATCAAGCGTTACTGTTTCGCCTGATGCAACACCGTCTTCCTGTAGTATTTCGAGATCCATGGCTTAGTACTTGTGCAGAGGATGCAATCACTCGGTGCGGTACGACCCGTACGTTCCGCTGTTTTTGGCAAGCTCGTTATTTTTTGTGAAGCTCTACGTAGCTGTTTTTCGCGCCGGGTACAGCGCCTTTTACGAGTACAGCATTGTGGTCAGGCAGAATGCGCACGACCTCCAGATTCTGGATTTTAGTGCGGTCGTTGCCCGTGCGTCCTCCCATACGCATGCCTTTGAACACGCGTGATGGATCAGCAGACGCACCAATGGACCCTGGATGGCGCTCTTGGTCTGACTGCCCGTGTGTACGCATTCCAACACCGGCAAATCCATGACGTTTTACGACGCCCTGAAAGCCTTTCCCTTTCGAGACGCCCACGACATCAATCACTTCGCCCGCCTCGAACACATCTTGCGGATGCAGCACATCGCCTCGTTCGACTGACGATTCGCCAGGCACAAACTCTGCAAGTTTACGCTTGGGCTCGGTGCCAGCGTTTGCAAAGTGGCCCTGCAAGGCGTTCGTGGTGTTTTTCTCGGGCTTGGTGTCAAACCCAAGCTGAACCGCGTCGTAGCCGTCGGGGCCATCTGCCGTTTTAACTTGCGTTACTACGTTGGGCCCGGCCTCAATGACGGTGCAGGCAATGTTATTGCCGTCGTCGTCAAAGACGCTGGTCATTCCGATTTTCTTACCAATTAGTCCGCTACTCATGACGGTCAATCGAGTCGGTTATGCCGTTCAAAAAGATCAAAAGGGGCCAGACACCTCACGGGAAAGTGCGTTCAAGACGAAGCACCACACGATCCATATCGGCCCAGTTAAATTCGGGTATTAGCGCATCAAGGACGGGAGCCGCATTAAAGGGTCCAGGCTCGGCTGTCAGGGTAATCCGTCCAGCAGTTTGCACCTCGAAGCGCCAAATAACGTCGCGTTCGAACCCGGTTATCCACACCATTGTGTTGGACTGTGGCACCTCGATTCGCCCTTCGATGAAGAGCGGAGGCTGACTTTGTTCAGCAGTCGGTGTACCACGCAGTTCATACCGGGGAGGGTCAACAGCGCCTTCGATGGCAAGCGTTGGTAGTTCCTCATACCGCGATTGTAGCACGGTGGTCACATCGCTTTCAGACACTCTGAGTTCTGCAAGTGTCCAGGCGCCATCGAGCGTTTGGAACTCGCCTGCTTGTGGATCTCCAGAGCAACCTGTAGTCGCTCCAAGGATAATCAGACTGGCGAGAAGTGCCACAACGCAGTGTAGCACGCTCCATCGCAGGGTGTTACACCTTAATTTCCACATCGACTCCGCTGGGGAGTTCAAGCTTCATGAGCGCATCGACGGTTTCGCTGTTCGACGAAAGGATATCGATGAGCCGCTTGTGGTGGCGCCGCTCAAACTGTTCGCGGCTTTTCTTGTCTACGTGAGGACCGCGCAGAACCGTGTATACCTTTTTCTTGGTAGGCAACGGAATCGGGCCGCTCACCACAGCGCCGGTCGACTTTACTGTCCGAATAATCTTTTCGGCACTCTTGTCGATCAGCATGTGGTCGTACGACTTCAGCTTAATGCGTATTTTTTGCTGGGTGGCCATTACAAAAGTTAAGTTTCAGCAGATGCAGTTAGAGGGCGAACGTGGACCCAAGGAGGCCCTGGGTCCATGCGTGCCGCTACGCAGTTGTTAGTCCAGGATTTCAGTGACGACGCCCGCGCCCACGGTGTGTCCGCCTTCGCGGATCGCAAACCGAA
>CAZZCI010000008.1:19598-22978 GCA_964653015.1 uncultured Rhodothermales bacterium | reverse complement strand
GTACTAGGCAGCGACCATTTCCACCCGGATGTCGTAGTCGGCGGTCGTAAGCGTAATCACTTCGTTCTGATCGGTGAGACCGTAATCTTCAATTTCATCGGGCAGCGCATTGTCGGGGGTATCCATCTTGAACAGCGCGTCGGCCACCACGTGCCAGTCTTGTGGGGTAAGATGCACGGTGGCGTCGCGCTCTTCAGCCACCATGGGCGCGTAGTTCAGCACCTTCTCTAGGTGGTTAATCGCTTGCTTTAGGTGCTTATTCAACGGGATATCCGGATCCATAACTAACGTAGAGGATGCATATGAGTAGAGTGCGCAAGGATGTGTCTCTACCTGTCGGCTCAAAATCACGTTCCTATTCAATGTGTCTATGCATGTCTATCAGTCGTATTTGTCGCGTATTTTGCAACACGGCACCCGCACCCCCGATCGCACCGGCACAGGAACGATAAGCGTGTTTGGCGAACACTTTTCGGTTGACCTACAGAACGGCTTTCCGCTCCTCACAACCAAAAAAGTGTGGATGCGCGGTATTGTCACCGAATTGCTCTGGTTCTTAGATGGATCTACCAATATCCGTCCGCTCGTAACACAGGGCGTCTCTATATGGACCGACTGGCCCTTGCAGCACTACCGCGAAACGACGGGGAATGCCATCTCACAAGAAGACTTTGAGGCCCGCATTTGCGATGATCCTGATTTTGCATCGCAATGGGGCGAATTGGGTCCGGTGTACGGCAAGCAGTGGCGCGACTTCAACGGTACCGACCAACTGGCGCAACTGGTAGAGAACCTGCAAGCCCATCCGCACTCGCGGCGTCATGTGGTTAGCGCCTGGCATCCGGCTCAGGTTGCAGACATGGCATTGCCACCGTGCCATTATGCGTTCCAATGCCACGTAGAGCCTGTATCAGATGGCCCCGACCGGCTCTCGCTGATGTGGCAACAGCGATCAGTTGACTCCTTTCTCGGGCTCCCATTCAACCTTGCCAGTTACGCTCTTCTGACTCACCTACTGGCCGCACAAACAGAGTACGCGCCTGGCATGCTTCATTTCAGCGGTGGAAACTGCCACATCTACCTAAACCACCTCGATCAGGTACGCACCCAGCTCGAACGCACGCCCTATGACCGCCCCACCCTTCACCTTGACGCAGCGCCATCACTTTTCGAATATACGCCCGCACACATCCACCTGCACAACTACACACACCACCCGGCGCTTCCCGCGCCCATTGCAGTATGAGTACAGACCCGATGCTGGGCGAGGGGATGTAACAGCAATCCCACACCTGCACCTACACTATGGCCTGTCATAGCAAACCTTTTCCAAGGCAGGGGCGTAACGTCATTCCAACCTTTCAATGATTTCTGAAAACCGCGATGATCGACGCTTCTGTCTTTACGTCGAACCGTTCGTCGGAGCCCTCTTCGCGCGAGCGGTCTGTGCCCACCACGCTCGATGCCATACGAGCGCCAGTGGCTGAAGAGTTGGACGCATTTCGCCCGTATTTTCGGGAGGCGATGCGCTCCGATCACTTCCTGCTGGATAAGATCACGCAGTACGTACTCAAGCAAAAAGGCAAGCGCATCCGGCCCTTGCTGGTCTTGCTGGCCGCCAAAGTCAGCGGTGAGGTGAATGATATGAGCTACCGCGCCGCCGCCCTGGTCGAATTGCTACACACCGCGACACTCGTCCATGATGACGTGGTCGACGATGCGGACACCCGGCGCGGGATGTTTTCGATCAACGCATTGTGGAAAAACAAGATCGCCGTGCTCATGGGAGACTTCCTGTTGAGCCGTGGCCTTTTGCTGTCGCTCGACCACAACGACTACACGGTGCTGCACGCACTCTCGGATGCGGTGCGCCGCATGAGTGAGGGTGAGTTGCTGCAAATCGAAAAAGCGCGCTTTTTGAATATTGATGAGGATACGTACTTTCAGATTATTTCGGACAAAACAGCCTCACTCATTTCGGCATGTACAACCAGCGGCGCACTGAGTACAACCGACGACGAAACGATCGTTGAACGGATGCGCACCTACGGCGAAAAACTCGGGCTGGCCTTTCAGATTCGCGATGACCTGTTCGACTTCGGGGCCGTAGATGCAGGCAAACCAGTTGGCATTGACATGCAGGAGAAAAAGATGACGCTCCCGCTGATTCACGCGCTGGAGCATGCTCCGAAATCTGACCGTAAGTCTGTGATGCGCGTCGTACGAAAAGATGAAAAGGATCGCTCGGATGTCGAAACCATTGCAGCCTTTGCGCGCGATCATGGTGGGGTAGCGTATGCTCGTGAACGCATGGAAGCACTGGCTGCCGAAGCCCGTAAACAGTTGGAGCCGTTTCCGCCCTCCGACGCCCGAGATGCCCTAATTGGCCTTACGGCATACACCATTCAGCGAAATCGTTAGCCATCGCTCATAAACACTTACGCCCATGTCGGTTTATTGCCACCTGCTTGGCACCGGGGCTGCCATCAGCGACCCGCACCGCACCACCACTATGCTGGCGTTCTCTGACGATGCAAAGCCCAACCAGTCGGTGTTGGTAGATTGCGGAGGAGATGCGCTACAGCGCTGGACATCCGTAGGCGGTCGTATCCAGGATGTGCGGGCTCTAATTCTGACGCACGCTCACCCCGATCATATCAGCGGGTTTCCGCTTTTTATGGAGAAGGTATGGCTCTCCGACCGTCCAGGAGATCTTCCTGTATGCGGGTTTGAGGCGGCTCTGCAGCAGGCCGATCGGTGCATGGAAGCGTTCTCGGAGATTACAGCAGGATGGGAGGACATGCCGGCTATCAATGCACATACGGTTCCTTACGAAGCGGGGGCCTCTGTGTGGACAGCCGATCCGTGGCACATCACTGGGGCTCCTGTCGATCATGGTCCCGATACCATGGGACTCCGTGTAGCACACCCGAAAAGCGGACAGGTCGTCGCGTATTCATGCGACACCGCCCCGTGCGATGCCGTGGTGGAACTGGGGCGCGATGCCGACCTGCTCGTACATGAAGCCAATGGCGCCGGTCCGGGACACAGTAGCGCTATCGAAGCGGCTGATGTTGCCCGTGCTGCAAACGCTAAGCAGCTTGTGCTTGTGCATCTTCCTCCAGGCGACAAGCGCAACACACTTGCCCGGGCTCGGGAAGTCTTTCCCAACACAACGCTCGGAGTTGAAGGCAAAAGCTATGCGATCGACGCCTGAGCGTCTTCTGCTGTCTCGGCACTACTTCTTAGAGCACGTACTCAAAGATCGACAGCAGCGCGACGATAAAGGCAGCTATAGCGACCATTCCGCGGAACATGTCAGTCCGTAGCGAAGCAATTTGCGACTGCGTCTGGGCATGCCGCTCATCGATTTTTGTCTC
>CAZZCI010000008.1:5278-19498 GCA_964653015.1 uncultured Rhodothermales bacterium | reverse complement strand
CTGCTCGATCTGTGCCGTCAGTCGATCATCGAGTTGGCCGATTTTCATCGTCAGCCGCTCTTCCGTCACCTGCAGATCAGAAATGGTGACGTTGCGCTCTTCAGATTGAGCGATTAACTCCACAATCCCCTCAGCCTGACGTTCGTCCAGCCCGTATTCTTCGACCAGGCGCCGTTTTGACTTGAGGGTGTCGATTGACATAGCTGATCAGCCTACTATGTAGAGCCGCAGGAATCCACACATCGTAGTGTTAAAGATATGGTGTAGACGTGAACGGTCGGCAATAGTTGCATGCTAGGGAAGCACGTATTGCAACACAGCAACGTAGTGGATGGCACTGCCGCCCATCACAAAAACGTGCCACACGCCGTGATTGAACGGCAACCGGTTCCACCCAAAGAACAGCACGCCTCCGGTGTATACGACACCGCCTGCTAAAAGCCAGCCGAACACCTCCCACGAGAGCGCTTCAATGAGAGGTTGGGCGAACAGGATGCCAATCCATCCCAGCACCACATAAGGGATCACGGCGACCCAGTGGAAGCGATACCGCGACACGATTTTGAAAAGAAGGCCAATCAGCGCACATCCCCACACCAATCCCAGAACGACCCATCCTAATGGATCGGGTACCATAACCGCAAGAAATGGCGTATAGGTGCCAGCAATCAGCAAGTAAATGCCTACATGATCAAGCACCCGGGCGATATACTTAAGCCGGGGACGCGTTACTGCATGGTAGAACGTAGAGGCGCCGTACAAGAACACCAGCGTAGCGCCATATAACGCACAGCTCACAACGTGAACAGCGCTGCCGTTGGCCACAGCCAGTCCTAACAACACGCCCCCACCAATTAGGCTCAGGATAAGCCCAACGCCATGCGTGATGCTGTTAACCAGCTCTTCGAGGTTCGACTGATGCGGAGCGGTAGCGGCACGAACTGGACTCATAGCAGGGGCCGCCTCGCATAGGGCGGTACTTATGTTTGGATGACACCCGGATTGAAGTCGGCCATTTCCGGATTCAGGTCGGCCATGTTGATTCCACGCGAGAGCCATGCGCGTGTGTCTACCGGATCGATAATTTCATCGACCCAGAGGCGTGCTGCCGCATAGTACGGCGTGGTCTGTTCTTCATATCGATCTTCGATGCGCGACAGCAACGCTTGTTCTTCCTCCTCCGAGAGTTCTTTGCCCTGCTTTTCGAGTTTGCGCACCTGAATCTGGTGCAGGACCTTAGCGGCCTGTGTACCGCCCATCACGGCGATCTTGGCGGTAGGCCAAGCGCATATCAGGCGGGGATCATATGCGCGTCCACACATGGCATAGTTTCCGGCTCCATACGAGTTGCCTGCCACAACCGTGAACTTAGGTACGGTACTGTTCGACATGGCGTTTACCATTTTGGCGCCATCCTTAATGATGCCACCGTGTTCGGCGCGCTTGCCGACCATAAAGCCCGTTACGTCCTGGAAGAACACGAGCGGAATTTGCTTCTGATTGCAGTTCATGATAAACCGAGCCGCTTTGTCGGCCGCATCGGCGTAGATGACGCCTCCTACCTGAATCTCGCCCTTGGTGTCATGATCGGTTTTGTTGCGCACCACCGCGCGCTGATTGGCCACAATCCCTACGTTCCAGCCGTCGATGCGTGCATATCCGGTAAGCAACGTGCGGCCATAGCCCTTCTTGTACTCAGTCCAAGACTCCGCATCTATGATACGAGCCAGCACCTCGCGCATGTCGTACGGCTGCTGACCGCTGTCGGGGACGAGGCCGTAGATCTCTTCGGTATCGAACGCGGGCGCCACGGGCTCCTCACGCGTGAACCCGAAGCGATGCTCCGGCCCCATGTGTCCCATGATGTCGCGCACGGTGTCGAGCGCTTCTTCGTCGGAATCGCACTTGTAGTCGGCAACGCCTGAGATTTCGGTATGGGTGGTGGCTCCGCCTAGCACATCGGCTTCGACTTCTTCGCCAATAGCCGCCTTCACCAGAAACGGACCGGCTAGAAACACCGAGCCGGTGCCGTTCACAATGAGCGCTTCATCGCTCATGATAGGAAGGTAGGCGCCTCCGGCCACACAACTGCCCATAATGGCCGCAACTTGCGGGATCCCTCTGCTAGAGAGAATAGCATTGTTGCGAAAGATGCGTCCGAAGTGCTCCTTATCGGGGAAGATTTCGTCCTGCATGGGCAAGTACACCCCGGCCGAATCCACCAGATAGATGATGGGCACGTGGTTTTCGAGTGCGATCTCTTGCGCCCGCAGGTTTTTCTTCGCGGTAATCGGAAACCAGGCACCTGCTTTAACGGTGGCGTCGTTTGCTACGACCAGGCTGAGGCGCCCGCTTACGTGGCCAAGCCCCATAACGGTACCGCCCGAGGGACAGCCGCCTTCGTCTTCGTACATCTCGTATCCGGCAAACTGCCCGACCTCGGTGAAGTCATCGGGATCATCAAGCAAGTGTGCGATGCGTTCACGGGCGGTGAGCTTACCGCGCTTGTGTTGCCGTTCAATGCGCCGGTCGCCCCCTCCCTTGGCGATCTCAGCACGCCGGGCGTTATAGGTCTGCAGCAGATCCTTGTAATGATCAGCGCGGCGCTGAAAACGAGACGATGAGGTGGAGGCGGGCGTGCCCAGTTGGGCAGGAGCGGATACGTCGGCCATGCAACCAGAGGAAGCAGTTTGGTGAGGAGGGATGAAAGCGGTTCCAGCCGTTAAAAACAAAACACCCACCTCGGAAGATCCGAAGCAGGTGCCTCAACGTGTAGATACGCTGCGTATTCGTTTTGGCAACCGGCCCACAGCTACAGAATAGCACTCATCTTGCGACGAATTTCTTCGGGCGAATCGCCCGTTTTGTCGTGAATTAGCCCAACGATCTTGTCCATCTCGCCACGGGCACGTTTCATTTCTTTGTCGTCAAAGTCGGCATCGTCCCAAATCGACTTAATCTGGTCGCGGATGCGACGCCAGCTTTCGTTCATTGCTTCTGTAGCCATAAATATCCTCGCGTTGATCGTATGCGTAACTAGCGATGCTGCTCTTGTGTACGTACGTGAAGCCCTTGCACGGGTCGCGCATCCAATACATGAGGATGCACCCACCACGTACAAAAATAACGGGGCTTTCGCGCATGCGCCTACACTTCGACGGTGCTGACGCGTGACATGTACCCTACCGTAGAGTACGACTTGCCTAGCAGGGGAGTTTCGCGGTATGCCGGTGTATCCTGGCATTCTGACTTTGATCATCAGTTCTATCAAACCTATGCATGTTGCGATTATCGGAGCCGGAATTAGCGGATTGGCTGCAGCTTATCGATTGCACGCTGCCGGACACGCTGTGCAGGTGTTTGAAGCAGATGCCCAACCGGGTGGAGTGATTCGCACAGTCGAACAGAATGGGTTCCTGATCGAGGAAGGCCCAAACTCAATCAACGGGGCCAACCCCACGTTGACTCGTGTGATGCAAACGGTGAACCTGCTCGACCAAAAGGTGGAGGCAAACCCGGACGCTCGCAACCGCTTTGTCGTGCGAGATGGCGGCCCCGTTCCCATTCCACGCTCTCCGGCGCAAGCCCTTCGCACCCCGCTGCTTTCAACGCGTGCCAAACTACGCCTCCTAACAGAGCCTCTGCGTCCGCGGGGACCCTCCAACGAATCACTGTCTGACTTTGTACAGCGCCGTTTGGGGACCGAGGTGCTCGACTACGCGGTTAATCCATTTGTGGCGGGCGTGTACGGAGGGCGCCCCGACCAACTTGCGGTGCAGCATGCTTTTCCGATGCTCAAGACACTCGAAAAAAAGCACGGCTCGCTACTCATAGGTGGCCTTCGCAACGCACTGGGTCCATCCAACCCCTCAGACGCGCCCACCGTAGATGGGTTGTTTTCATTCCGAAACGGCCTGGCCACGCTCCCAAAAGCTATAGCTGCATCGTTTCGCGAGCGCATTTCGCTATCATGTCCGGTGCACGCCTGTGTGCCCACGCAATCGGGATGGCGCGTTGAGCACGAGCAGGGTACCTCGCAGGCTGATGCAGTGGTGTTTGCTGCTCCGTTGCATCAGCTCGGGACTGATATTGTGCTGGATACGCCCCTCGGGATCGCCCCGTTACAACACCTCCCGTATGCGCCCATGCGCAGTGTTTCGCTGGGAGTGCCCCGAGATGCCATCACGCATCCACTGGATGGCTTTGGCATGCTGGTACCCGCCAAAGAGTCGGACTTCCGCATTTTGGGGACGATCTTCGCCTCCACTCTTTTTCCCGGACGCGCGCCCGACGGTCATGTGCTGCTGACTACGTTTGTAGGCGGGGCACGCGCTCCTCACCTGGTTGAACAGCCCCGTGATGAGGTCGAACACCTCGTCCGCAACGACCTTCGCACGCTGCTGGGGCTACAGGGCGATCCGGTGATGGTGCATCATGTGGTGTGGCCGCGCGCCATCCCGCAGTATACCGCACAGCACGGACGCGTACAGGGCCGATTGGATGCGCTCGAAGCCGCTCATCCCGGCCTTTATTTCGCGGGCAACTACCGGTCGGGGATCTCGGTCAAGGATGCATTCGCCTCAGGGTGGCACACAGCAGGAGCGTTGATGGCATAACCCGAACCGTCCTGCTGAATGCGTTTGTCTATGCCCAGCCCTCTTCATGAGCTAAGTGTCGCATGAGCGTTCGCTTGGCGACCGGAAGAAGGGTAGACTCGTAGGGATACGCCAGGTCGGTGTTGAACATGTACGTAGCCGGATTCGGTAAGTCCGTGCGCTCCTCTACCAACTCTAGCTTCACCGTGCTAGGCGGCTTGTCTACAGTTGATTGAGGCACCGACTTGCAATGCTCCGTTTTTAGCGTACGGTACTGCTCGTCTTCCTTCGTAAAGATCGAGACGGTGTAGCGCAAGACATGCAAATGAGCGGTTTCACGATCGGGCACCAGGGCGTATCCCTCCTGCACATATGACGGCACAATGCCAACCGTCTCCACTTCAAAGTTTTTTTCTACCGTCTCGTAGATTGTACGCCCCTCTTCGATGGCGGCCTGAATACGCGGCAAAGCCCATTCGATGAGCTCTTTTACGGTAGAGAGGTCATCCTCTTCAAGCTCGGGCCACTTGTATTGCAGGGTGCCTTTTTCCCAGTCAATGCCTGTCGCCTCGCCCGTGGTAGAGGTCCGATACGACTCCGACCGCTCCATGATAGTACGCAACGACGTGTAGAGCGACACGAGTTTGCCAAGGTGCGGATAGATCCGATTCTCCGCAAAGTCGTCATGTGCCTGTTTCAAGCCACTCAGAATTTGATACTGAGTACGCTCCACATCATCGGTTGCACGAGCAAACAGGTTGAGGTTTAAACGTGTCATAGGTCATTGCCCTTCGTTTTACATTAAGCTACTGCAAAGTCATGAATAAGGCTTGATGAACAAAAGAGCAAGAAACACGCCGGGTTTAGCCGGAAGAATGACGGTGGAACCGCTTTTTAGGGGGGTATCTTTCTTGATTACAAAGGGATACAACGTATTATCCGTCATTGCGGGCGGCTTTCATTTTTGCAAAGAGCCCTTTGATCTGTGCACGTGGCATTGCCGTGAATGCATTAAACTGCCCACCGGCTACAAGCTTTTCGCCGCCATCAAATGTCACCACCTCGCCGTTCATGTAAGATGCGCCATCGGAAAGCAGGAAAGCGACCAGTGTCGCGAGTTCGTCGGGCTCGCCAAAGCGGCGTGTAGGATTGCGCTGCTTCATGTCGTCCTCGACATCCATACCCGGTACAAGACGACTCCATGCCCCTTCCGTCGGGAAAGGGCCTGGTGCAATCGCGTTCAGGCGGATACCCTCGGGTCCCCACTCGGCAGCCAGCGAGCGCATCATAGCCACAATGCCCGCTTTAGAAACGGCACTTGGCACCACAAAGGCACTTCCCGTATCGGCGTAGGTGGTGGCAATCGACAGCACCACCCCGCCCGAACCGCGCTCAATCCATCGCTGTCCGCACGCCTGTGTGCAGTAGAACGAGCCATAGAGATTGGTTTTGACAATGGCATCGAATCCGTTGGGCGAGAGGTCTTCCGTGGCTGCCAGGAAGTTGGCTGCCGCGTTATTCACAAGCGCGGTGACGGGTCCCTGCGCGTCTTCGGCTTCATCGAAGAAGGCGCTGACGGATTCGGCGTCGCGTACGTTGCACGAGATACCGTTTGCGGTGCCACCATCTTCTTCGATGGCAGCAACGGTTTCATCGAGCGGTTCGGTGCGGCGCCCGTTGATGGTGACTGTTGCCCCTAAGGCCGCACACCGCTCGGCCATCGCTCGACCGAGGCCCGTTCCGCCGCCGGTAATGACGATGTGTTCGTTGGCGAGAAGGTCGTCTGCAAAAATGGTTGACATAAGGTACAGTGGTTTTGTGGTATGAAACAAGCAGTGTCCAAGCAAGATACCGGTGTCGCATCAAAAAGTGGCCCGGCACATCAACGAGATATGCCGGGCCCATCCCCGTCGAGGGTATCACGCACTGATGCGCGATAAGTAGGACGTTGAATCTGTTAGGCGGTGGCCTCCGGATCGCGAGGCGATGGGGTGGCCGGAGCGCCGTCGCCTGCGGCAGACTGCGGAGAGGGGGCGCCATCTCCTGCGGGCGTGCCGGGCAGCGTCAGGTTCTGGCGGTACTCATCAAGGTCAAACGAATCGACCTTGACGTATTGCGCTTTCGCTTCTTCAGCGCGCTGCACCAGGTCGTACTCTTCGTTGGTGATGACTCCCTTGTCGCGTGCTTCATCGAGCAGGGCAAGTGGACGCTTTTTCGGGAGGTTGCCACTACGAATGGCATCCTTGATTTTCCCTCCAACCGGATACGCCTGGCGGCTCAGCTCAAATGCATGCTCCAGCTGCCCAATCGGGTCGCTCGGATCGTTGTTGGTATACACGTTCTTCGTGAGCCATTCGCGGGCGCCATCGCGCTCTTGAATGGCTTGTGCCAACGTCTGTCCCAGCTGATCCGATGGCATGGACCCGATGGTGTTGAACCGTGACCACGGCGCTACAATGCCGCGCAGGGCCCAGGTGAGTCCGGGCACTTTCATGTTCGTGTATAGCCCTTCAAAGGCCTCTTCGATCTGGGCAAAGGCGTACTGCAGCGCCCAATGCATGAACGGCTCTTGCTCTTTGGGGCGTCCTTCTTTTTCAAAGCGCGCCAGCGTGGCCGTGGCCATGTACATCCATGAGAGGACGTCGGCGAAGCGACCGGTGATTTTCTCTTTGCGCTTTAAGCCGCCACCGAGCGTACCCATGGCCACATCCGCCCAGAAGGCGAAGCTGGCCGATGCCCATGACAGCTTGCGGTAGTACTTCGCTGACAGGCCACTCACCGGCGACGATGCCAGGCGACCGCGTGTAAGGCTAAGCCCAAAAGCACGGAACCCATTGCGCACTACGTGGCCGATGTGGGGCCAGAATGCGTTGTCGAATGCTTTCACGTCGCCATCCATGAGCGCTTCGATTTCTTTGAGCGCATACGGGTGGCAGCGAATCGCGCCCTGCCCAAAGATCATCATGGTACGGGTTAGGATGTTGGCACCTTCAACGGTAATGCTAATGGGAACGCCGGTGTACGCGTTGGCCATCAGGTTTTTTGGCCCGCGCGAGATGCCGTTTCCAGCGAGTACGTCCATCGCATCGTTAACCGCATCGCGCTGCAGTTCGGTGAACTGGTACTTGGCAATGGCTGAAACAACCGATGGCTTCTCGCCGCTGTCCACTGCGCCGTTGGTGTATCGACGGGCCGATTCGAGCATGTAGGAGTACCCGGCCATGCGAGTGAGGGGCTCTTCGACACCTTCAAACTTGCCGATGGGCAGCCCGAACTGCTCGCGCACGGCAGCGTGGCCGCCTGCTACACGGGTGCAGTACTTCACCCCGCCTGTAGCCTGGGCCGGCAGCATAATGCCGCGTCCGGCTGAGAGAGCATCCATAAGCATCGCCCAGCCTTTGCCAGCCCCGTCTTTGCCGCCGATAATCGCATCGACAGGTACGATTACGTCCTCACCTTCGGTGGGGCAGTTGTAGAACGCGATGCCGAGCGGGTCGTGGCGGCGCCCAAGTTGCACGCCATCAAGGTCAGTAGGAACAAGCGCACAAGTGATGCCAAGGTCTTCGCCTTTACCGAGCAGGTTGTTGGGGTCTTCGAGCTTGAATGCGAGCCCCAGCACATCGGCGATGGCAGCAAGCGAGATGTAGCGTTTCTGCCAGTTGAGGCAAATTTTCAGCTCGCCGTCGTCGTCGCGGAAGACGGTGCCGTGCGAGGTCATGGCGCCGGCGTCGGATCCCGCATTGGGTTCAGTCAGCGCAAACGCTGGCAGCATATCGCCACTGGCCAGTTTGGGCAGGTAGTGGTCTTTCTGCGCTTCCGTGCCGTAGTGCAAGAGCAGTTCGGCCGGACCCAGCGAGTTGGGTACCATCACCGAAATGGAGAGCGGCAGCGAACGCGTACCGAGTTTTTCGACTACGGCGCTCCGGGCTTCTGCCGAGAAGTCGAGTCCGCCGTACGACTCGGGAATAAGCATACCGAAGAACCCTTTTTCCTTCAAGTAGCTCCACACCGCTGGGGGTAAGTCGCCCTGCTGGTGCACCTCCCAGTCGTCGGTCATTTCACAGATCTCTTCAACCGGGCCTTCGAGAAAGGCTTTCTCCTTGTCGCTTAACTCTGAGAACGGCTGGTCGAGTGTGTTTTTTAGATTGGGTTTGCCCGAGAACAGCTCGGCATCCATCCAGACCGTTCCGGCATCAATGGCGGTCTGCTCGGTTTCAGAGATGGCGGGTAAAAATTGAAGCGCTTCCATCGTCTTCATTACAGCACCTGAAAGGAGGCGACGGAGCGGCGGGATATTGAAAAGCGCTACCAACGCCAGGTAAGGAATCCAGATGGCCAGCCCAACATCGGCGCCAAGCAATCCAACGGCACCGGCCATGGCCCACACCCACAGCGGAGCACCCGTAAATCCAAGCACGAAGGCCACGAGCGCAATGCCGAGACCAATTCCCCACAATGGGGCGGCAGCGAAAAAGTCTACAAGGGGTTCCATGAGCATCACCTCTTCGTAATCATACAGGACAGCAGATAGCGCTGCAGTACAGCACCCTTACAAGCACATTAGCGGTTAACACCGTTAACTTTACAGCATCAACATACTTAACAGTGTTATGTTTTGCAAGCTCTCCATTTTTCTATTCTCATTTTTGAACCTTACATAAAAAACGCCGCCCTCTGACCATGCAGAAGGCGGCGCCAGAAATGCATCGTTTGAAGAAATGTGCCTGCGTGAGCTCAAGTCCCCACCTAAGCATGAGCGCAGGTAGGAGGCTATACAAGTTGTACTCATGCGGCGGACAAACCGTGTCCGCTACAGGGCGTTAATCACCCTAAGGGCGCGGTGCGGCACATCGGTGATGAGGGCATCAACGCCGATGGCACAGAGGTGCTGCATGACAGCGCGCTCATTTACCGTCCACACATGTACGGGCATGTTGCACGCATGGGCGGCTTGTACGAAGCGTTGCTGCACGACAGGAATGCCGTAGTAGCGGCGGGGTACCTGAAAGGCATCACCAGGGCAATGTGTATGTTCATGTGCTCCTACAAGATGCGCACCGTAAAACCAGGCGGTTTCGAACAGCGCCATATTGGTGGGAACGCCGGTTTCATGAGTTCGAAACTGCTGGAGAAGCTTCCTGTCGAAGCTGGCCACGATCAAATGGTCTCGTCGTCCCGTGTCGTTAATCAGACGAGCCATTGCATCCGCCAGATCGGTGGTGCGCTCCGCTTTCATCTCTACAATTAGCGGGATGGCGGGGTAGCGTGCAAATACCTCGCGCAGCGTGGGGATTGTGATGCCTTGCCCTCGATATGAATGGCGACCGGTTGTATCCGTAAAGCTATATCCTGCATCAAGCTGCTGCAACTCTGCTTGCGTCTGATTGCGTACACGTCCGGTGCCATTGGTTGTGCGATCTACGGTGGCATCGTGGATGACCATGACCTCGTTGTCGGCAGAGAGGCGTACGTCAAGCTCGATGCCATGCGCCCCTTGGTTGAGTCCCGAGTCAAAGGCGGCAATTGTATTTTCGGGAGCCCCCTGGCGCCCGCCGCGATGGGCAATGACCGCACACGGTGGCTCCTGAAATGCCTGAAGCCGTTCTGCAATACGAGAGGTCATGCCAGCGTTAGGTCACCAGGAGTACGTATAGATCATAGGACATACGGAAGGTCAACCATCCCAGCGCCACAGCCAGCGTAAGCGTAGGCAGCACCGAGTTCGTGGTTAGTATGATGAGCGCAAGGGGAACAGCCAAGCTTGCGGCAATGCGCCCCATAAGCACTGAGCGCCCGTGCAGCGGCCACGAGCCGGGCGGACGATGCAACATCCACAGGCGGAGCCCAACGAAGGCTACGGCAAACGGCCATACAAATGACGTAACGCCAAGCGATAGCGTAAACGCAATCACAAATGCCAACACCGTTAGGTCTTGTCCTACGGCGTAGATGGCCTGCTCCCAACGCGCATAGATGTGCCATGCGCTTGGTAAAAGAAGGGCTGTGGCAAGTGTAAGCCCGATGCCTGCCTGATGTGTGTACGAGTCAGGAGGCAGCCCAAATATGCTAGCTGATATGCCGGCTCCCGCAACAATCAGGGCTCCCACAGCACGTGCGGATTGGCCCAGAAGAAACGGTGATATGGCTAATACGGCGGCACCGGTTAAGGGGTGGAGCCAGCCTAAACACAATACAAGGAGGATAAGAACAGCGAATCCGACATGGCGCAACGTACGAAACAAGCGCGTACGGTCGCGTGCAGGCAAGTTGGGGAACGTGGCCATAGCACGGGGTGGGGAGAATGTATGCTCGTACCGTTGGTGGGGATGTGCTCCCAACCTTTGGCACGGATGTGAGATCCATCCATCCCAATTATTTATGCTGCCGCAGCAGCCGTATGTGGGGCCCACTCCTCATTTTCATCTTTTGACGCATCCATATTGACGGGGACTGGATAATTCCCCGTAAAGCATGCGGCGCAGTATCCGCGTTCGCCTTCCTTGTTGGCCCCGAGTACAGCGCGCTTCATGCCCTCAACCGATAGATACGCAAGAGAATCAACGCCAAGCCAATCGCCTATCTCCTCAACACTATCAAATTGATTGGCCAGCAGCTCGTCTTTATCGGGAAAATCCATGCCGTAGAAGCACGGACTGATTACCGGCGGACATGAAACTCGGAAGTGTACAGAGGAGGCGCCGGAGTCACGCAACATTTTGATGAGGTGGCGTGCTGTGGTGCCGCGTACGATAGAATCGTCGAGTACAATGACAGTGCGGTCTTTGAGCAGTCCCTCGACCGTGTTGAACTTGCAGCGCACTTTCATCTCGCGGCGATCTTGTCCCGGCGCAATGAATGTACGTCCCACATAATGATTACGGATCAGCCCAAGCTCAAAGCGGCATCGGTAGCCCTGCTCAATGCATTCGTTAGCATAACCCAGGGTTGCGGTGTTGGCCGAGTCGGGCACGGGAATAACGATTGGCGTTTTGGCATCCTCGCTGACTTCGGGGACAGGCGCTTCACGAGCCAGCTCTACGCCCAGGCGGCGGCGCACCTTATCGACCATCTCGCCAAAGATTTTGGAGTCGGGTCGAGAGAAGTACACGTACTCAAAGATGCACTGGCTGACGCCAAACTTGGACGGAATCTCATAGCTCTCGAAATCGCCTCCGTTGGCACAGCCTTTACGGTCGATGACAAGAATTTCGCCCGGACGAATGTCGCGCACAAACTCAGCGCCAACCATGTCAAAGGCACATGTTTCGCTGGCAACGCAGTAAGCGGCCCCACCAGGTTGATCGGGGTCGCCGAGGCGGCCCAGGGCAAGCGGGCGAAAGCCGTTGGGATCGCGCACGGCGATCATGTGCTCGTCGGTCAGGAGGACCAGTGAGTAGGCGCCCTCCACCTGCATGAGCGCGTCGATAACCTGATTTAGGTGCTTCTGGCGACGGCTCTGAGCGGTGAGGTGGAGAATGAGTTCGCTGTCACTTGTCGTTTGGAACAGCGTGCCGCGCTCGCTAAAGCTTTGGCGTAGCTCCCGTGCATTCGACAGGTTGCCGTTGTGAGCCAGGGCCAGGTTGCCCTTGCGGTGGTGCACCACTAGCGGCTGGATGTTCGCCCGGTTTTCGGACGAACCGGTGGTCGAGTACCGGTTGTGTCCAATGCCAGCGTCGCCAATGAGGTGATCGTCGAACAGGGCGGGGTCGTCGAACACATCGAGCACCAGTCCAAAGTCGCGGTGGACCGGCATCATCGGTTCGTTGGTATCCGGATCGGTGGTGGAGGTGACGATGCCGCTAGACTCTTGGCCACGGTGCTGCAGCGCATGCAATCCGTAGTAGATGTGGCGGGAAGCATCAGGGCAGTTGAAGATGCCGAAGATGCCACAATGGTCTTTTACGCTCATGGGCTGGGGAATGTCAGAGCCGACACACGCGTCGGCGTGTGGAAAAGAAAGGCGTAGGTACGAACTCGAAGACTAGGCCCGCACAGTACGCAAACTTGCGTCTAGCTTCGATTGATCCAGCCTTGGCGATTCTACTGGGAAAGGCTCCCGTACCCGTATTCACGTCCAGAAGCGGCTTTCGATATGCTCCACTACGAAAAGTCACGCTGTCCGAAGTAGTGCAGCACGTATTTGATCTTGGATGCTTTGCCTTTGCCAAAGCCGGGCAGCTTCTTGATGCGCTTCTCAATCGTGCTGATATCAGCGCCGTCGTTCCACATGTTGGCCGCGTCGCCGTCGTACTCTTCGGCAATCATCTTGGCGACCTTCTGCGTGTTCTCGGCCATCTTGTTCGTGAAGCGGTGAACAGCCGGTTTCTCAGCAAAGAGGGGCTGAAACTCATCAAAATCCATCGCAGCGATCTTTGCCATGTCGAGATGGCCGAGGCGGTCCTTGAGGCGCAGCGGTCCGGTGAAGGCGTATTCGGCACGCACACGCTGGTCGTAGAGCAAGCCGAGTAGGGCCGCGTTGGCATCGGCGCGGATGGCATCGTCCTCGTCGGGGTCGCCGGTTAGCGTGCCTTCGTCCTTGTAGCGCTCCATCATGCGGACAAGTCCGCCTTGCAGGTCGCCGTAGTCGATTGGGGGGATGATTGGCATGGTTGGTTGGGGATTGGTTTTGGGATGTTGAGGTTGGGATTCACCGCCGGTGAATCTGTACAGGAAGCCAGCCCAGCGGCTACGCACTGTCGTGCAGCCAGCGGGCGGCGTCTTTGGCGAAGTAGGTCAGGATGCTGTCGGCACCGGCGCGACGGATGGCGGTGAGTGCTTCAAGAGCAGTGGCTTTCGTATCCAGCCAGCCGTTTTGTCCGGCAGCGTGAATCATGGCATATTCTCCGCTCACGTTGTAGGCAGCAACGGGTACGTCGGAAGCCTGTTTTACGCGGTAGATGATGTCGAGGTATGGCAGAGCGGGCTTTACCATGACCATGTCGGCGCCCTCCTGTAGGTCGAGCCGCAGCTCACGGAGCGCCTCGTCGCTGTTAGCCGGATCCATCTGGTAGGTGGCCTTGTCGGCAGGCACGTCGTCGCGTTCGACCGGGGCGGAGTCGAGGGCATCGCGAAAGGGTCCGTAGTACGCCGAGGCGTACTTGGCGGTGTACGAAAGAATCGCGGTGTCCGTAAAGCCGGCCCCGTCAAGTGAAGCGCGAATGGCTCCAACGCGGCCGTCCATCATGTCGGAGGGCGCAATGACGTCGGCACCGGCTTCGGCCTGCACGCAGGCGATGTCGCACATGCGCTCAACGGTGGCGTCGTTCGCAATGGCGCCGTCTTCGACGATGCCGTCGTGGCCGTCGGAGGAGTACGGGTCGAGCGCGGTGTCGGTCATGACGAGCAGTTCCGGAACAGCCTCCTTAAGAGCGCGGATCGCACGGGGATAGAGTCCGTCGGGATCGGCGGCGGCAGAGGCGGTCGCATCCTTCTGCTGATCGGAAATGGCGGGAAAGAGTGCGGTTCCGGGGATGCCGAGGGAGTGGAGCGTCTCGGCTTCGCGCACCAGCCGGTCGATCGTGTAGCGGTACTGGCCGGGCATTGACAGCACCTCTTCTTGGGCGTCGGTGCCCGCCATCACGAAAAGCGGCGCGATGAGGTGGTCGGTTGAAAGGCGGGTTTCGCG
>CAZZCI010000008.1:0-5178 GCA_964653015.1 uncultured Rhodothermales bacterium | reverse complement strand
GTGGTGCCATCGGCACTGTCTTTCACCTCAATGCCCATGGCGTCGAGCTGGTCTCGGATGGCGTCGGCACGTTCGTAGTTTCCTGCTTCGCGAGCGGCGGCGCGTTCGTCAAGCAGCGCCTCCACCTGTTTAGCAAGCGGATCGGTTTCGCTGTCGGATGATGCCGCGTTGGAGTGAGCAGGCCAGACGATGCCCAGCAGATCGTTCGTATCCTCCAGCCATTCTTGTGCGGTGCGCGCCGTAGCGGTGTTCAGGTCGTCGCCAAGTCCGTTGATGAACTTGACGCCTTCGAGTGCTTTCGCCAGCGCCTTCGGAGTGTTCAGGTCGTCGCACATGGCGGCGAGGGTGGCGTCATACAGGCGGGGCAGCGTGTTGGCGGCATGGTCGGGGCCTTCCGCATCGGCCTGGAGGGCGTGCTCAACTGCGTCGGCAGCATCCTGGTAGCGGCCAATGATACGGGCACTATCGGCGAGCGTCTTCTTCGTGAAGTTGAAGGGCTTGCGGTACTGACCGGCCATGAGCGTGTAGCGCAAGGCCAGCGGATTCACGCCGCGTCCGCCCTCTTCCGGCGGATCGATCAGGTCGCGCACGGTGAAGAAGTTATCGGCTGATTTCGACATCTTCTCGCCCTCCACCTGTAGAAAGCGGGTGTGGATCCAGTAGCGGACGGAGGTTTCGCCAGTGAGGCATTCGTTCTGGGCAATCTCGCACTCATGATGCGGAAACGCAAGGTCTTCGCCGCCGGTGTGCAGGTCGAACGCATCGCCCAGGTACGCCATCGACATCGCCGAGCACTCGATATGCCATCCGGGAAAGCCCCAGCCCCACGGACTGTGCCACTGCATGAGGTGGTCGGGGTCTTTCTTCCAGAGCGCAAAATCGCGCGGGTCTTGCTTTTCGGGATCTTGCACGGTGTCGCGATCCGTGGCCTGCAGCTGGTCGGCGGCCTGGTTGCCCGAGAGCTTGCCGTAGTCGGGAAACGTATCCACCGCAAAGTAGACACCTTGATCGGTCTCATAGGCATGTCCGCGCTCCATGAGGCGTTCTACGGCTTTGATCTGGTGCGAGACGTGCTCGGTGGCACGCGGACGCACGTCGGGCTCCAGCAGGTTGAGCGCGTTCCAGTCGTCGAGCAGCACCTCGGTGTAGTAGCGCGCCAGATCGTAGATGTTGGCAAAGCGCTGCCCCTCGCGCTCCAGTGCCGCTGCCATCTTGTCCTCGCCCTCCGGGTCGACCAGGTCGTCTTGGGTAAGGTGCCCCACATCGGTGACGTTGCTCACGAAGGTGGTGTCCCACCCGAGCGCCTGCGCGGTGCGGTTGATGAGGTCGGCGGTGAGGAACGACCGGAAGTTGCCGATATGCGCGTAGGTGTACACGGTAGGGCCGCATGCGTAAAAGCGAAGGTGTTCGTCCTCCAGCGGCTCGACCGCTTCCACCTGGCGGGTCAGCGAGTTGTAGAGGCGAAACGAGGGCGCATCGGCCATAAGCACATAGAATATTATTGGGGAAACACCAGCATGGCTTTACTGCGCCTGTGTCGCAATGTGCCGGAGCATTGGTTAAAGAACGTGTGTTGGGGAAGCGTGTCGTTGGAGGCAGTCAACTCACGAACCATCCTGTGTCCAGATAGCAGAGGTGGATGTGTGTTTCGATACAAGCGTATCGATGAATTGCTTGACGCGGTTTACGATGTGGCCGACGCCCAGCGCCCAGGCGCTTAGGATGAACAGCACGAGTGGCACGAAGAGGCCGTACACCACCACATGCACCGTCTGGGTTTGTGTTGGGTCAATCAGGGTCATGACGCCAAGAACGGTGGGCCCCATCACAATAGAGGCCACCCCGGCGATGCCAAGCTTACGGCGTAGCGGCCAGGGAGTCGGGGCCCCCCACATCCATGTTCGAAGCCCAGATAGAAGGATTCCGACAAAAGCCAGTATACCCCAGCCCCGCAGAATCCACGGAACGATATCATCCTCCGTAACCGTGATGCCCGAATCGGATGCTTCGGATGAGTCGTTGGCAGTGGCAGCATCCGGCTCGGGAGCAAGGCTCAGCAGACGGTCAAGGGTGGGTTCGACGCGCTCAAATACAGCATCGGCGGTTTCGGGATTCGCCTTGATGGCCTCGTAGACGCCCACCACGCCAAGTCCAGCAAGCATAATGAACATAAGCGCCCACATCAGGATCATGGGCACAAGTTGGGTCCACCGTATGTAGTCCAGCCCCAGCTTTGCCACCAGTGCTCCGATGCGGATAAGGTCATCTTTATTGAGCATAGGGAGGCGCGCGGATACAGTTAGCGAAAGGCCACCGATTGCAACTAGGTTAGCGGTTAGCGCTCTGTTTTGCAACTGCCTCATCCAGATGGTTATGGAGCCACTCGATCAAAGCACTTACGCTAAGCCCCCACAGGCTCACAGCAAGCAAGAGAAGGGGAGCCATGACTAGCAAGACGGTGGAGGCGTCGGACGGGTCGCCCAGCCGGGTCGGGTCGGCCACGGAAAGGCCGATGCGCGCGATGATCAGATAGCCAACTAGAGCGCCTGCCAGCACGATTAGGCGCTGCCGGAAGCGGGGAAGTAGTGGGGCGTCTCCCATGTGGTGCACCCACACCGCACGCGTGCAAGCAAAGAACACCCAGCTAATGGCGGCCAGAGCGGTCCATCCCAGTATCACAATTACCTGCTCCATGGTGCTATATCCCAATCGCGTTTCCAGAGCATTCGCGTGGTAATCCAACATAGCGACAAGCTCTGGTCCCATAGAGTAGAGCCAGGCAATCGGCACCAGAAACGTGTGATAGAGGCGGTGCTGCACGCCATCCACGACAAACTGAAGTTGTTCGGGAAACAGGATCTGTACGATAAAGGCAAACGCCAAGAACCAGCCCAAAAGCATCGGTGCGAGTTGCGTCCAGCGTATATAGTCCAGCCCGAGACGTACGAGCGAAGCACCGAGGCTCACTAAGTCATTTCTGTCTATCATGGCAACCGAGCCCATTGGGAGAGTGAGGGGCATTTGTTAGCGAATTGGCCCGTGTGCAGCGGACATGCCGGTGCCATCGGAGTGATCGTTCAATATGCACACTGCAACATAAAGGATACGGCCCTGTGGATCGGGATCTCAACAAAAGGGCGAACATAATTTACATCCGAACTTAAAGAGGGCGCCGATGCTCTATCCTTCTTACCTTCACTATAGTTTCTCTGACGTTATGAGTGCTTCGTATGCACATCCCGAAGTCTTGGTAGATACCGAGTGGGTAGCCAACCAGTACGATACCGTTGACGCCATCCGTCTTGTTGAGGTCAACGAAGACATTCTGCTCTACGAAACAGGGCATATTCCCAACGCGGTAAAGATGGACTGGCATACCGAGTTGCAAGATCCTGTCATCCGTGACTTTATCGATGAGGAGGGATTTGCTGCGTTGTGTGAGTCGAAGGGTATTGCGCCGGACACCACAGTCGTTTTTTATGGAGACTCTAGCAACTGGTGGGCCTGTTACGCCTTCTGGCTGTTCCGGCTGTACGGACACGACGATCTCCGCATCATGGATGGCGGACGGCAGAAGTGGGACGCCGAGGGGCGCGCGTTCACAACCGAGACTCCAGAGGTGCCCGAGGCATCGTATCCGGTACCTGAGGCCCCCGACTTGTCAATCCGCGCGTTTCGGGGCGAAGTGTTGGCGCATCAGCAGGAAGGCGGCGCGATGGTTGATGTGCGCTCGCCAGAAGAGTTTCGCGGCGAGATCACCCATATTCCGGGGTTGCCCGAAGAAAGTTCAATGCGTGCAGGCCATATACCGGGCGCTCGTAACGTCCCGTGGTCCAAGGCAACAAACGACGACGGGACGTTTAAATCGCGTGATGCGCTTGAGACGATCTATCAGCAGGGTGAGGGGCTGACCCGCGAGGCCGATACGATTGCCTACTGCCGTATCGGAGAGCGGTCGAGCCATACCTGGTTTGTGCTTAGCTACCTACTTGGCTTTGAACAGGTGAAAAATTACGACGGCTCCTGGACTGAGTGGGGCAATCTGGTTGGCATGCCGATTGAGCAGGGGGATGCAGCGTCTCCCTCTTCCGATGAGTAGTTTGGTGTAAATTGAGATAGAAGAGGCCCCGTCATTGCTTTCGTCAACGATATAGGGCGTATGGCTACGTTTGAAGACATTGCGGAAGGCTTCCAGTTGGTTGATCAAGATACGCGCCTTGATCTTTTATTAGAGTATGCAGATAAGCTGCCCCCTTTGCCAACGGCCTACGAGTCCTTGCGCGATGCGGGTATGAACATGGTCCATGAGTGCCAGTCGCCGGTGTTTTTGCGTGCAGAGGTGCGGACCGCCGAAGAGGGGCAAGAGCGGGTACGTATGATTGCGCATGTCCCTCGAAAGGCTCCCACAGCCCGCGCGTTCGTAGCCATTTTGCATGAGTCGTTTGACGGGGTGGCGCCTGAGGTGGTCACATCAGCCACCGATCAGCCGTTGCGTGAATTGGGACTTGCAGCATTGCTCGGGCCGCAGCGTACGCACGGTCTTTCCGCTGTCTACCAACAGTGTAAGAAGGCAGTTGCAGAGCGGGCTTATGCGCCGCTTTCGTCTGAAGACGATGCGTAGCGTGGAAGGCTTCGGATCACAGCAACAAGTTCAGAAAGCATCATAGCTGTGGCTCCCCACACGGCGTGTTCGTTTACCGGGTAGAAGGGCACCTCGATGGACTGCCCCTGCAGCGTCCAGGTTTCTACAACACGGGTATCTGGATCTAAAAGATGGGGGATGGGAACGGGAAGCAGGGCATCCACTTCTGGGGTTGCGCAGGACGCTTCGGGCGGTTGGCTCAAGGCGCCGACAAATGGATACACGCAGAACTCAGAGGGCGGAATATAAAGAGGCGTGAGTGATCCCAACACGGTGATTTGGGAAGGCGAAACACCGATTTCTTCGTGGGTTTCGCGAAGTGCCGTGCGACGGGCAGGTTCATCTGTGTCGCAGCGTCCGCCTGGAAATGAAACTTGCCCGGCATGGTCTGGCAGATTACTGCTTCGCACTGTGAGCAGCACGGTAGGTGTTCCGTCTTTCGATGACGGATACAGCAGTGCCATAACCCCTGCTTGGTTGCAGGTTTTGCCCTTAATGGAGAGCTGGTCGCGCCGTGCGGCATGGCGGGGCGCCAT
>CAZZCI010000007.1:10909-23437 GCA_964653015.1 uncultured Rhodothermales bacterium | reverse complement strand
AAGTCGCATACGCGCTCTCTTGCCCTATCCCATTGATAGCGATTGTTTGGGGAAAGCGCCTCTCGGAAAAGCACCGGACGATAGAAGCATACAACCAACAGAGTGCCGGGTGCAGCCCATATACTCTAAATCTGCGAGCCTCACAACACCATTTTATCAATGCTACAAATCAAACGGCTTGAGATCGCACCGTGCGCATCTTGTCGCTCTACAGAATTACCATTCACGCCGCACTGCTATGCCAACGGCACACAAAATAGACGAATGGCACCCACATAATTTTTAGTTCATACGTTTTCTAATGACTAAATTAGCTATTCGTTCACATTGCTTGAAAAATCAAGCAGCATAACGTATAATGAACGGTGGAAAAATCGACACCTTGACGTCAGCCGCACCTTATCCTGCTTACGCACCACAACAAACAAAAAGATTATGCCGAGTCTTTTACGAAGTATCCCAGGATTGTATAGCGTAGCACTCCTCATACTGATGGTTGTCTTAAGTGGCTGTTTTGGAATGGAAGCCACGCTACAAATCAACCCTGATGGCAGTGGCACCCTTACCGAAAGCGCCCAGTTTAGCCCGATAGGCGCCGAAATGATGCAGTCAATGGCCCAAAGCATGGACGAGGAGGAAGACTCCCGCTTCCAGGTGTTTACAGAAGAAGAATTGCGATCTGAAATCGATGATGAGGAAGCGCTTGAGATTACCAGTCTGACGATAGAGGGGCAGTACGGAGAGCGATATGAACGCATCTCTCACTTTGAAAACATAAACGATGTTGCGTTCGGACTAGACCCCGATGAGGCACTGCCTGACGATACCGAAGACATGGGGAATGGGGAGGTTAGCACCCCGGGGGCATCGATCTTTGATGATATCACGTTTACGTTTGAACCGGGCACCCCCGCTACCCTCACCGTGCAGATGCCCCCTTCTGAGCCAAGCGAAGCCGAAGAGGCTCCCATGATGGGTGAGGAGATGGAAGGGGATCCTCAAATGGAGCAAATGATGCAGATGATGTCGCAAGATATGCGGTTTCGTCTCGCAATCGACGTAAATGGGACGATCGTAGACACAAATGCCCGCCACGTTCAGGAAAACGTGGTGACGCTTCTTGATATTGATATAGAAGCGCTTGTCAATGCAGATGCTATGGAAGAGGCTATGGAAGCCATCCAAGCCCTCGATCGCTATGAAACGGGCGAGGAGCGCCTCAACTCCGAAGAGATGCAGTTGTTAGACGAACTGGACGTGCGCATTGAGACTGAGGATACCATTCGTATTACATTTGAGTAAGCAGTCGGATGTTGCTGACGTTGTGGATGTGATGCAAAGATATGCCTTTTCAGAACACGGGAACGCTTCTCGAAAATATAGTCGTGCTAGAGGCTGCTCGTCAGTTGCTTGAGCAGACAACAGGACCCATCGATTGGGCCAGCGCATTTTCGATGCCTCCGCTTACGGTGTGGCGACGTGCCGAGCGATATGCGCGTGAGGATTCGTCCTTCTCGATACAAGAGCTCAACCGCCTCGCTTCGAACCCGCCCCCGCGTGCACCCAACGGATACGCGGCGTTTTTGCATCGATGTTTACAGCACAGCCGTGTGAATGGACCAAACGCAACTCTGCTCGTGGGCCTGCTTGCCCAGCAAAAAGAGCGTTCGTTGCGCGCCTGGGTGGAGGACGTACCGGTCCCTACATCACACTACGGTCCAACTCAAGCTCCACTGGACGCACTGGGGACGTATGTGTCGGTGATCGGATACAAAGCCCATAGCCCGTTCGACCGCCTCAGCGTATGCTCACAAATGTATCCAGACTGCATTGCTTCATTAGGCGATACGCTCCAGCACTGGAGTGAAGCACACACAACCCCAGCTGCTCGCCTGGGCTATCTTGATCCCAATGTCTATGTACCAGACACACGCGCCGGTCCTCAAACAAGCGCCCCCGACCACCGTCAGTGGTTAAGGGCGCTATCACGCGGTACTGTACCGTGGAGCGTATCGGTGCACTTCAGCTCCAACCGAAATCAAGAGGCGCTTGTAGCGGGACTTCGTGCCATGCGTGTTGATGGGAATGCCTGCGGCTACCAACAGACCACAAGCTATGTCCATCATACCCATAGCACAACCGTATCGGTGACAGCCCCCTCTGCTGAAGAAGCTAGTGCATACACGCAAGCAACAGAAGACCGGATACAAGACGCGTGGTCCTCGTGGATGGCAGCCTGTTCGCAGAACGCCTCGCCTCGCCCGCTGTATCGCTATCGCTTTGTTTCAACAGATGCCCCCTCCATTCTGGTGGAAGGCCACCCGGAATGATTATAAGCCAGTAGCTTTCAGAGCCCAATACAAAGCGCTGTGCATCAAGATTAAAGGAATACCTACTCACCCTCAAAACTTGCGTTGGGCTCCATCCGTGCAGTTACGCCTGTAGTATGAATGCGGAGCATCTGTGCCTGGTACAGGTGCCCATAGCATACATGCGCACGGTTTGAAGCTGCGTCTGGCAGTAGGCCTGCGTTATGAACTGGTCAGCACAGCCCATCTCGATGATGCCTCATTAGATCCAGGACTGTGCAATCGATCCGCGTTCTATGCCTGCTGTGCCAGGCACCCCCAATTTAGTATGCCTTTTACGTGGCCATGCCCTTTAAAAGGGTACGGGCTGCCGCCTTCACTCTCCGGATCCGAGCGTTTTGCAGACGGACGATACCTATGAATACCCAAAGTTTTAAGACCTATAGCGCCAAACCGCGTGATATTGAGCGCGACTGGCATCTTGTAGACGCCGCCGGTGTCCCGGTGGGCCGCATTGCCTCGCGCATTGCCCATGTGCTGCGTGGCAAGCACAAACCCATGTACACGCCGCACCTAGACACTGGCGATTTTGTGGTTGTGGTGAACGCCGAAAAGGCGGTCTTTACCGGCCAAAAAGAGACCCAGAAAACCTACCGCACGTATAGCGGCTATCCGGGCGGCGAAAAAGAACTCACGCCGGCAGAAGTGCGCGAAGCTCATCCTACGCGTATTGTAGAACAAGCTGTGCGTGGCATGCTGCCCAAAAACAAGTTGGGCCGCAAGATGCTGAAAAAGCTTAAAGTGCATGTGGGGCCCGACCACCCGCATGAAGCGCAGCAACCCACGCCGCTGGAGTGGTAACCCCACCCCAATGCGCAAGCAGCGCATAGTAATGTACATGCTTCCCCTTGTATTGACCACCAACCCTTTCTGTTATGGCTTCTGTTAAACAGTTCAATGCGGTGGGGCGTCGAAAAACGTCTACCGCTCGTGTGTACCTTCGCCCCGGCGATGGCACCACCTTTACCGTAAACGGCAAAGATGCATCGGACTACTTCCCCGTCTCGTGGCGGCGGCGTGAGCTCGATCAGCCGTTTGTGGTGACCGACCTTGTAGGTAAGTTCGACGTGATCGTGAACGCCTCAGGCGGCGGTCTTACCGGACAAGCCGAAGCGGCCCGGCTCGGCATTGCCCGCGCACTCGTTGAGTTCGACGAGGAGTTGCGCCCTGCCCTTCGCAGCGCCGGCTACCTGACCCGTGACGACCGCATGGTCGAGCGCAAAAAGTACGGACAGCCCAAAGCACGGAAAAAGAGCCAGTACTCCAAGCGTTAAACGCTATGCTGGCCAGCAGAACAACATGCGCGACGCAGCGCCCCTGGCGTTGTCTCGCACAGTCTCTGCCTACCAACTATCAACCATACGGCCCGATGCCGCGTGGGTTGACCGCACCGTAGTGTGCTGCAATGCAACACACCATCCCGGTTTCGCGCGTCAAACGACGGTCGTAGTCGCATAAACCCGTTCTCTTATCGTATAAAACGACCCTATGGCTACCCCCGAATCTACCGAGGCCGAGTCGCAAGACACGCCCGAGACGAAAACACCCACCGAAGACACCCCCGATACTGCTGACGAAGCATCTGCTGCTGAAGCATCTGCCGACGAAGCATCCGACGAAGCGTCTTCCAGCGCCGATGAAGCCACGGCCGCAGACGATGCCAACGACGATGCCGAAGCGGTGGCCGAAGACGCAGACGACACGGCCGATGAAGCCGAGGATACCGATGATTCCGACGAGTCGAGCACAGATGTCGCCAACGCAGGCGAACCGGCCCACCGCGTTACGATCGAACAACTGCTGAAGGCCGGCTCCCACTTCGGGCACCTTACCAGCCGGTGGAATCCGCGTATGGAGTCATACATCTTCATGGAGCGGAATAACATCCACATCATCGACCTCATGCAGACGCAGGCGATGCTTGATAAGGCTGCCGATGCGGCCCGCCGCTTTGCCAGTAAAGGCCGCGACATCCTGTTTGCAGGCACCAAGAAACAGGCTCAAGACATTGTGCGCGAGCACGCGGAGTCGGTAGATATGCCGCACATGGTGAACCGCTGGTTGGGCGGCACCATGACGAACTTCGACACCATCCGTAAAAGCATCTTTCGGATGGAAGAAATTGAAAAGATGGAGCGCGACGGTACGCTCGACAAGCTCAAGAAAAAAGAAAAGCTGATGCGCCTGCGCGAGCATGAGAAGCTCGAAACGGTACTGGGCGGTATTCGCGATATGCCCAGCATTCCTGGTGCTATCTTTATCGTCGATGTAAAACGGGAAAGCATTGCCGTAAAGGAAGCCCTCAAGCTGGGCATCCCCATTATTGCTATGGTCGATACCAACGGCGACCCCACCGACATCGACTACCCGGTGCCCGCTAATGACGATGCGCTAAGCTCCATTGAGCTTATCACCTCCACTATTACCGAGGCCATTAAGGAAGGTCAGGAGGAGCGCTCCATGAAGAAAAAAGCGAAGCAAAAGCAACGCTCCTAACGCCTCGGGCCGAATCGCCCTCCATTCGATTCGGCCCCTCTTTTCGCACCACCCTCTCGTTTGCCCAGACGCTTACGTTTATCCCATGAGTATCTCTGCCCAAGACGTCAAAAAACTGCGCGACGCCACTGGCGTTGGCATGATGGACTGCAAAAAAGCCCTCGAAGAAGCCAATGGCGACTTCGATGAGGCTGTTGACCTGCTCCGGAAGAAAGGCCAAAAGGTGGCTGATAAACGCGCCGACCGCGAAGCGGAAGAAGGCCTCGTCGTAACCACCCTCTCCGATGACGGAACGACCGGCGCCATTGCTGAAGTCAATTGCGAAACTGACTTTGTAGCGCGTAACGATGACTTCCAAACATTTGCGGCACGCATCGTTGAGCTCGTGCTTGAGGAGCGCCCCGCCGACCTCGACGAGCTCAAGGCGCTCGATTATAGTGGCGAACGCACCGTGCAAGAAGAGCTCGTGCGCATGACCGGACGCATTGGCGAGAAGCTCGCCATCCGCCGTTTCGATGTGGTAGAGACGGAAGACGGTGAAATCGTCTCTTACATCCACCCCGGCTCCAAGCTCGGCGTACTCGTTAACGTAACAGGCGAAGACGACCAAGCCCAGCTCGATGTGGCCATGCAGATTGCTGCACTCAACCCCGTCGCCGTTTCGCGCGACGAGGTGCCTCAAGAGCGGCAAGAGAAAGAAAAAGAAATTGCACGCGAGGCCGCCATCAACGATGGCAAGCCCGAGCACATTATCGACAACATTGTTGAGGGCAAGCTAAACCGCTACTTTCAAGACAATGTATTGCTGGAGCAGGACTTCGTAAAAGACGCTTCGGTTTCCGTCCAAGAAATGCTCGACGAGGCCGGGGTTTCCATCCACGGCTTCGTGCGGTATGCACTTGGCAACTAACCTGGCCCACAGCCCCCGCAGCCCAGCCGGCTCCGGGGGCTGATGTGTACTGCATAGCAGCTAGCACTGTGCCCATCCAACGCTCTTGCTCTTGATATCTGCCATGCCTACTTCCACCCCGGACGCCTACACACGCATCCTTCTCAAGCTTAGTGGAGAAGCCCTGTTGGGTCCCAACCGGGACTTTGGAATCGACGAAACAGTCATCCGCAACTATGCGCGGGAGATACGCACCGCGGTAGAAAACGGAGCCGAAATTGCAATTGTAATTGGCGGTGGTAACATTTTTCGGGGAGTACAGAACGCCATGCAAGGCATGACCCGCGCCCACGCCGATTACATGGGTATGCTTGCGACCATGATTAATGGCATGGCCCTGCAAGATGCGCTAGAGCAAGAAGGCCTCGTAACCCGGTTGCAGTCAAGTATCAAGATGGAAGAGATTGCCGAGCCGTTTATCCGACGGCGCGCCATTCGCCACCTTGAGAAAGGGCGCGTCGTTATCTTTGGCGCCGGCACCGGCAATCCGTACTTTACCACCGACACCGCAGCCGCACTGCGCGGCCTTGAAATCGACGCGGAAGTGATTCTGAAGGGCACGCGTGTCGATGGGGTTTTCACTGCAGATCCGGAACAAGATCCTGCAGCCGAACGCTTTATCAGCATCCACGGCGATGAGGTGATTCGCCGCGACTTGCAGGTCATGGACATGACAGCGATTACCCTGTGCCGCGAGTCGACAATGCCGCTGCACATTTTCGATATGGGTACGCCCGGCAACCTGAACGACCTGCTCCAAGGCCAAGCGGTAGGCACAAAGGTCCACTGGAACGACGAAGCCGAACCGCTTGTGGTGGAACCCAACCAATGACCCTCGTGCGGATGCGCACTGCCATCCGCTCTTCCATACTCTTTTGCATATTGAGTTGTGCCTCCTATGTCTGACGACCCGATTCAAGATCAGTTAGATGCTGCTGACAAGCAGATGCAGGAAACGGTACAGTACCTGCGCAACGAACTCAAAACCATTCGTGTAGGCCGTGCTACACCCGCTATGTTGAGCGGGGTGAAAGTGGACTACTACGGCAGCCAAACGCCCCTGAATCAGGTGGCCAGTGTAAGCGCCCCCCAGGCCGACTTGCTGATCGTACAGCCGTTTGACAACAACGCCATCGATGACATTGAGCGGGGCATCATGACGGCCAACCTGGGCCTGAACCCCTCAAACGACGGCACCAATATTCGCGTCCCCGTTCCGCCGCTCTCTGAAGAACGCCGTAAAGAGCTCGCTGAAACGGCCCGTGAGCGCGCTGAAGAGGCCAAGATCTCGATTCGCAACATCCGCCGCGAAACAAAAGACGAAATTCAGCGCACCGTCAAGGCAGAGAATCTGTCTGAAGACGTGCGGTACGGGGCCGAAGAAGAGCTGCAAGAACTGACCGACAAATACGTAGAACGCATTGACACCCTGCAGGAACGGAAAGCCGGTGAAATCATGGAAGTGTAGTAACTTTCGTTCGCCGCGCGCTTACACATAGATGCGCTGATACATATTAGGAGGGGTGCCCGAGCGGTCGAAGGGGCTCGCCTGGAAAGCGAGTGTACCGTTTACGCGGTACCGGGGGTTCGAATCCCTCCCTCTCCGCATCATTTTGTCTTCCTTGAGCCGGGCTGCCCTGCATATGCACAGCCCGGCTTTTGTATATCGGTCAGATGGGCCGCATCTGGCGCCAGCCGGTATCCGCCTCGCTACGCTTTTAGGATGGGTTGTTTGTCTTATGATTCATAGCATGACCGGATTTGGCCGAGGACAGGCCTCCACCGACGCTGCCGCTGCCGTAGTGGAGGTGCGCTCCGTGAACAAACGCCACCTCGACATCTCTATACGCGGTCCCCAACGCCTGGGCGAGCGAGAGCTGGCAATCAAACAGCACATCAAAGATCAATTTACACGCGGTCAGTTTCGCGTATCAGTGGATGTGCAGGCCGGTGCCTCCTCAACGCTTGCCCTTACGCCCGACCAAGTCCGCCAGGTTGCGAATGAGTTACGTACCCTGCGTGAGGCAGCTGGCCTCACCGCCTCCTTGCGATTGCGCGACGTGCTCGACGCCGCCTACCGACTGCAAGATAACGAACCGGATCCACAAGCCAATGCCCCCCTCCCCGAGGCCACCTGGACGGTCGTGGAAACAGCCCTCATCCAGGCGCTTGACGGCGTTGAAACGATGCGGGCTGAAGAAGGCAAAGCTCTCCTCACAGATCTTACCGACCACCTGGATGCCCTCGCCGACCATCTAGAGCGCATTGAGCAGCGCGCTCCGGTACGGGTCGATGAAGCGCAATCGCTACTGCAAACCCGACTAAGCGACCTGCTGGCCGATGACCGACTCGACCGCGACCGCCTCGAAACAGAAATCGCCCTGCTCGCCGACAAACTCGATGTGCACGAAGAGTGTGTTCGCCTGAAATCGCACTTGCACCAGTTCCGCGAAGCCTTAACCGACGACGAGCCCGCCGGGCGACGCCTCAAGTTTATCATGCAGGAAGTGCTGCGCGAGGTGAATACCATCGGAGCCAAAGCAAACGACCCCACCATCTCCGAGCACGCGGTTCAGATGAAAGAGCGCATCGAGCAACTGCGCGAGCAAATTCGTAACGTTGAATAACGGACGCCCCTTATGTCGCAACGCGCCATCATTGTGCTGACCGCCCCCAGTGGAGCAGGTAAAACAACCATTGCCCACCGCGTGCTTGATGCGATCGACACGCTCCGCTTCTCTGTCTCGGCCACCACGCGCGCCCCGCGCCCGCATGAGACCGATGGTTCCGACTACCACTTTCTAACACCCAACGCCTTCCGCCAAAAAATCGATGCGGGCGAATTGTTGGAGTACGAAGAGGTGTATCCCAACCAGTTTTACGGGACGCTCAAGCAAGAGATCGACCAATCGAGCCCCGACGCCCCTGTGCTTCTCGATATCGATGTACGGGGCGCTACCACTGTCAAAGAAACGTACGGCGATGAAGCGCTAGTACTCTTTATTGCGCCCCCCTCATTCGAGGTACTCAAAGAGCGTCTTACCGGACGCGGCACAGAATCCTCCGACGCCGTACGCAGCCGACTCGAACGCGCCCAGACCGAAATGACGCGTGCTAACGATTTCGATGCAATTGTCGTAAACGACGATCTCGACACCGCTGTCGAAGAAACTTTAACGCACATCCAGGCATTTATCCAAAGCTAAGCCGGTGCGCTCTGGTGGCGTTATACCCAGAGTCGTGCGTACCGAACGCAATCGCATAGTCTCTCTCAGGTGGACCCGGCCTCTTATGGCTATCAAAACGCTCGACGTTGACAAGCTTGCCGAACAAACTGGCAACATCTACGAATCTGTAGCTATCCTCGCCAAGCGCGCCCGGCAAATCTCGTCGGATGAGCGCTCTGAGCTCGACGATAAACTCCAGTATTTCGAGGGCTTTGGCCCTGACATGGAGGATGCCCGCATGCAGGAAGAGCAGGAAAAAGTCTCCATCGAGTACGAGCTCAAGCCCGAGCCTACAGAGATGGCGATTGACGACTTCGTAAACGACCGGCTCTACTTCCGGAAGCCGGAGTAGCTTCAGTTGTTCGCTGCCTCCCATCTGCTATGCCGTTGTGCCCATGGCTGCGCTCTCCTCGCTTGATGGACGCCACATCGTGCTGGGCGTAACGGGCAGCATTGCAGCCTACAAAGCGGCGCTGCTGGTGCGCCTGCTCAAAAAAGCGGGGGCCGAGGTGCGGGTGCTCATGACATCGGATGCTGAGCGGTTCATCTCGCCCCTTACCTTGGGCACCCTTTCCGACGACACCGTGCGCTCCGAGATTTTTCCGGAGCACGACCCAGACCAGTGGACCGAACACGTGTCGCTGGGCTTGTGGGCCGATCTGTTTGTGGTAGCACCCGCCACGGCACAGACCATCGCCAAACTGGCTCACGGCTTCAGCGACAACATGCTCACCGCCACCGCGCTCTCGGCTCGGTGCCCCTTGCTGGTATGTCCGGCCATGGATCTAGACATGTACCAGCACCCAGCCACGCAGGCCAATTTCGAGCACCTCAAGCGCTACGGCTACCACGTCATGCCCGCTGCCCACGGCGAACTGGCTAGCGGACTCGAAGGACAGGGCCGTTTGCCGGAGCCCAAGGAAATCGCCTCGTACATGGTAACGTGCCTTCAGGAAAACTCCCGTCCTTCACTTCCTCAAGATCTGGCTGGATACGAGGTTCTCGTAACCGCAGGCCCCACCGAGGAGCCTATTGACCCAGTACGGATGCTCACCAACCCGTCTACCGGCACCATGGGGTTTGCGCTAGCCCAGGCGGCTGCCGAACGCGGCGCAGACGTTACACTCATCAGCGGCCCCACAACGCTCGACACGCCCCCCGGCGTAACTCGGTTTGATGTACGCACCGCTGCAGAGATGCATGAGGCCGTACAGGCGCGCCGCAACGCCACCGACCTGGTATTCATGGCCGCGGCAGTATCCGACTACACCCCTGCCCACCCGTCGGATACGAAGCAAAAAAAGAACGACGGCCCATTTACACTCACCCTAAAGCGCACCCCCGATATTCTCAAAACACTGGGTGAACATAAGCACGACGGGCAGGTGCTTGTTGGGTTTGCCCTCGAAACGCACGACGGCCCCAAGCACGCGCAAGAAAAACGTCGTCGCAAAAATCTCGACTGGATTATCCTAAATAACGCCACCGAACCCGGTAGCGGATTTGGGCCCGACACCAACACGTGCACTCTCTTCGGCCCGGATGCCTATGTCCATCGCATTAGCCAGGCCCCTAAACTAGACGTGGCCCGCGCCATTGTAGCCGAGGTGCTACAACACACCCCCGCGTTAGCATCCACCGCGTCCTCCCCGTCATGACCAACGCCGACCTCCGCACGTTGCGCGAAGCGCTCCGCCATGAGCGCACACTCTTTGGCCGATTCATCCCCTTGCCCGACGCCCCCCGCTCTGCTATGCCCAACTACGACCTGTTTGGCAACGCCGTCGATCCTGCTGAAGACCCCGCGCTTCCCCCTTCTGAGCGCATCACCGCACTTATTCCGGATACGCCGCCGTATGACGAATTGGCCGCGCTTGACACGCTTGAGGAGGTGGAGGCATTCGCTGCCAATCACATGCTCATTGAGCTTGATGAGACGCGCGAAAACCCCGTGTTTGGCGTGGGCGACCCCAATGCCGACCTGGTCGTAATTGGCGAAGCACCCGGTCGCGATGAAGACAAGGAAGGCGAACCGTTCGTGGGGCGCTCGGGGCAACTCCTTGACAAGATCCTCAAAGCCATTCACTTCTCGCGCGAGGATATCTACATCACCAACATCATGAAAAGTCGTCCCCCTCGCAACCGCGACCCCGAGGCTGAAGAGGTGGAGGCCCACATCCCCATTCTGTACAAGCAAATTGCCCTCATCCAGCCCAAAATCATGCTGTGTGTAGGAAAAGTGGCGGCAAACACCCTGCTTGATCGGCGGTCGTCCCTCTCATCGATGCGTGGTAGCGAGCACGACTTTTACGGGATCCCAGTCATGGCCACGTACCATCCGGCAGCCCTGCTGCGCAACCCGAACTGGAAACGCCCCACCTGGGAAGACGTGCAACTGCTTCGCACCCGCTACGACGAACTCACCGCGTAGTCATCTCCGCGGCCTGCAACTCTACACAATTCCTTCCCGTTTAGGTGTAATGCGCTCATTTGCATGTGCAAGGCCGTGGGCGCCACCTACAGTAACGGCTCTGCCTCCACCAACCTGTGTGCTCCATGCCCAACAACGCGTCCGATAAACCCCGCTTCAATATCGACCCCGACGGAGCCGGCCAACCGTCGTATCCACTCGATAAGATGCGAGGCCAAGACCGGAATAAGGGGCGTGCTCGTAACGAAGCCATGCACAAGAAAGCCGGACGCGTACCGCCCCAGGCCACCGAGGTTGAAAAGTCGGTGCTGGGGGCCATGCTCCTTGAGCGCGAGGCGATCCCAAAAGCCATTCAGGTGCTTACCCCCGATGCGTTCTATAGCGGCAAACACGAAAAAATCTATGTCGCTATGCTCAACCTGTTTGAGCAGGGCGACCCCGTGGACCTTGTCACGCTCACCAACGAACTGAAACGGCGCGAGCAGCTCGACGATGTTGGGGGCGGCTACTACTTGTCGGAGCTCACCACCGAAGTCGCCTCTGCGGCCAATGTCGAATATCACGCCCGCATCATTGCGGAGAAATCGCTCCTCCGTAAGATGATCGAAACCATGACCGATCTGGTGGGCCAAGCCTACGAGCCCGGTGCCGATGCGTTTGAGTTGCTTGACGACGCCGAGGGGCAAATCTTTCAGATCTCCGATAACCAATTGCGGAAAGCGGCCTCGCCGATTAACGAGGTGGTGAAAGAGACACTGGAGCAGTTGGAGTCGATTCACGGGCAAGAGGGCGGCATCACGGGGGTGCCCAGCGGCTTCCGCAAGCTCGATGACCTCACCAGCGGATGGCAGCCGTCGGATCTGATCATCGTCGCGGCGCGGCCCTCCATGGGAAAATGTCTGGGACGGGGCACCCCAGTCATGATGTATGACGGCACGGTCAAACCCGTAGAAACCATTACAGTCGGCGACCGGCTCATGGGCGACGATGGGGAGCCGCGCACTGTGAATTCGCTTGCGCGCGGTCGCGAGCCGATGTACTGGGTTCGCCAGAAGC
>CAZZCI010000007.1:8935-10809 GCA_964653015.1 uncultured Rhodothermales bacterium | reverse complement strand
CTGCGTGATCTGGACCTCCTCAACAACAAGCACATTCCGCAGATTTATCTGGGCAACTCGCGTACGAAGCGCCTCCGCCTGCTGGCCGGCCTCATCGACAGCGATGGCCATTTGAACCGTAGCCATGGAGGCACCTACGAAATCACGCAGGCAAGCAATCAGCTGGCCCATCAGATCAAGTTCTTGTGCGACACACTTGGCTATCGCACATCAATTACGGCGAAGACGGCTCATATTGCATCGACCGGTTATTCCTCGGAAGTCTACCGGGTGCGCTTCAACGGCAATGTGGATGAGATTCCGGTGCGCATCTCGCGTAAGCAAGCTACGCCCCGGACCGACGGGCGCAACTGGCAGGTGACAGGTATTGAGGTCGAACCCGACGGCGTCGGCGAATACTACGGCTTTACCCTCGATGGGAATGGTCGCTTTCTGCTCGCTGACGGCACCGTCACGCATAACACGGCCTTTTCGCTTGCCTGCGGACTCAACGCAGCCACGCATCCGGAGCGGCCTACGAGTGTCGCGATTTTCTCGCTGGAGATGGGGTCAAAGCAGCTGGCTCAGCGTCTCTTAACCTCCGAAGCGCGCGTAGATGCTCAGCGGGCACGTACCGGGCGCATGAAAGATGAGGACTGGCAAAACCTGGCCCGTGCCGCCGGAAAGCTCTCCGATGCGGAGCTGTTCATTGATGACACGCCTGGCCTTTCGGTGTTGGAACTGCGTGCCAAATGCCGCCGCCTAAAAGCCGAACACGGGTTGGGCCTCGTGGTGGTGGATTACCTACAGTTGATGCAGGCATCGTCCGTGCGCAACAACTCGAACCGAGAACAAGAAATTGCCCATATCTCGCGTTCTCTCAAGGGGCTGGCGAAAGAGCTGGACGTACCCGTGATTGCACTCTCCCAGTTGAACCGAGGTGTCGAAAACCGGGGTGGCGACAAACGCCCGCAGCTCTCGGACTTGAGAGAGTCGGGATGTTTAACAGGCGATACGCTTGTACCATTGGCCGATACCGGTGAGTGCGTTCCCATGCGCGAACTCTGCGGCAGGAAAGGGTTCAAGGTGTGGTCGGTAAATCCCAAGACGTATGAGCTCGAGAAACAGACCGTAAGCAATGCATTCTGTACAGGAACGAAGCCGGTATATCGACTGGAAACTCAATTAGGACGTCAAGTGCGCGCCACGGGAAATCATAAGTTTCTGACGGTGGATGGATGGAAGCGCCTCGATGAGTTGGAGAAAGGAGAACGGATCGCTCTGCCTCGGCACCTACCCGCCTCTGAAAATCAAACAATTGGTGATGATGAGTTAGCCCTACTTGGTCATCTTATTGGAGACGGGTGCACGTTACCTACCCATGCCATCCAATATACTACTCGCGAACTGGATCTTGCGGAAAAGGTGGTGCAGCTTGCTAAGTCAGTTTTTGGAGACAAGGTTGCTCCACGAATTGTCAAGGAGAAGAACTGGTACCAGGTCTATCTCACCTCAACGCGTTCTCACACGCATGGCGTTCGAAGCGCTGTAGGTGAGTGGCTTGAGGAGTTAGGTGTTTGGGGGTTGCGTTCTCATGAAAAGCAGGTGCCATCGCAAGTTTTCCAGCAATCTACTGATGCTATTGCCACATTTCTAAGTCATCTATGGGCTACAGATGGATGTATTCGGATGCGCGGAGGCAAATCCCCGTATCCAGCTGTTTATTATTCAACGAGCAGCAAACAACTTGCTCTTAATGTACAGTCTCTTCTTGTACGTCTTGGTATTAATGCTCGTCGTCGGTTTGTGGATCAGAAAGACAAAGGACGGCCTCAGTACCATGTTATTGTGAGTGGTGCAGAAGACCTTACAAACTTTGCTGTATTGATTGGTGC
>CAZZCI010000007.1:7533-8835 GCA_964653015.1 uncultured Rhodothermales bacterium | reverse complement strand
AAGCAAGAAGACGTCACATAAAAAAGCCTGACCCCCCACCAGAGGTCAGGCTCAAGAGAAGTGGATCCTCCCCGGAAGTGCACATACACGACCCCAGCAGATGTCCATCATAACGTGGTGCAGAGATTCGTTACATTTGTTGCCTTGGTAGAGGTTAAAACGTAAAACAACCTCTCCAAACGTCTTCTTACCCGCATTTTCCGCATGGCTGCGTCGGGATGACGTGCGGGCCTCTTTTCGAGACGAGTGGAGGTCACTCATACGTTAACCGCTACCATTACCTTCCGTCCTACTCGCTAATGTCTGATTCTGCTTCAAAGCACACCCCGTCTCCTTCCACAGGCGCTCAGATTTGGCGATGGGTGCGCGATTACTGGCACTGGCCTGTGCTGGCTGGCGTTACCCTCTACATCGTATTTCAGTTCTGGCAGCCGCTGCTAGAGTTGGATCCACCGGGCGAAGAGGCTCCCGTCTTTGCACATCAGACGATAGAAGGCACCACATTTGATACCGAAGCTTATGCCGACCACGTACTGGTCGTGAACGTATGGGCCACCTGGTGCCCCCCGTGTCGCATCGAGCTGCCCGGATTCGTCGACTTGCAAGAGGAATGGGAGGGTTCGGTACAGTTTGTAGGCATTGCAATCGACCAGCAAGGCGCCGATGTGGTGCAGCCGTTTGCCGATGACAAGGGACTCAACTACCCACAAATCGCATCCATGCAGTTGGCTGCGCGCCACTTTCCAGGTGAAGCCGTCCCGCGTACGTACGTTATCGACCGGAATGGAGACATCCGGTATACTCACACCGGCTTCTTACCAAAATCAACGCTCAACCGGGTGTTACGCCGTCTTGCTTAAACCGGGATTAGGCATCCGCTGGTTCAATTTCTTCGACCGGACGCACATCCCACATCAGCATCATTTCAATGTCGGCGTACTCTTCTTCGCCTTGGTCGTCAATAAACCGGTAATCTCCGTACGTGCTGCGCTGAAAGGTCGGTACGCGATGCCACTCGGTGCCCTCTGCATCTACAAAGTGATCAGGATAGGGGCTCTGGATTGTGTACGAAGGGTGATACGAGTTGTACGTCTTCTCTGCCTCGTAAATAGCTGCCCGCCGAGCCCCTGCTTTCGATAGGCTTTCGCCTTGCACTTTAAACGGAGAGATGGAAATGGTAGCAAGGACATAACCATCGTCTTTCTCATGATACGACGGACGCATCACTTTGAAGTCGCTTGGTTCTGGATATGCGCTGTGTTCGGCAGCCATAGTAAACAGGGGAGTTCGTGAAAAGACACT
>CAZZCI010000007.1:0-7433 GCA_964653015.1 uncultured Rhodothermales bacterium | reverse complement strand
TCGTGAAAAGACACTGGGCTTTTCCCAACGAATGGAAAGGAAGGGAGATTCCCGACATGGCTTTTGGGAACGCCGTCCGCTGTGTATTTTAGGTGCGCATTGTAGACACGCATGGCTTATCCCGCAATAGACGTGCGCCAAAAACGCATCGATAGACGGAGGTGCGGAGCGTGTGCAGATCCAATAGCGCTCCGATCTTGCAACTGTGAAGAACGATTTACAGATCCAGCACAGGTTTCGTGAAATCGAACGAAGCTTGTTGGAATGGAAACCTGGCGTTTTGTGATGCGTCGATGCCTCACAATGAAAATCTGCTCTCGTGATAGACACACGGTGCATTACACAGCCCGGTGGCGTTCTTTACGCTCGCAGATGTAGACCTAAACACCAATAGACCTATGCTTTACGAAGACACTTTTGCCGACTCGGTCGATGAAACGCTAGACCGGTTCAACGATCCTTTTGCGCACGACCCCAATACCGACGCCTTTTTCGAAGACGATGCGCTCTTCGATGAAGAGTTCGATGCCTTCGACGACTTCGACGATCGTTTCGACGACGAAGACGATGTCGAGGATGATGTATACGACTACGACGATGATTACTACGAGGACTTTGACGGTGTCTTTTAACACGCCGTTTACGTGTGCGTCTCGTATTTCTCCTCGTTGTTAAATCACTTGTTGTATGCAACACACATTCTTGATTATTCCCCCAGAAAGGGATGTGCCGTTGTAGAATGGCCATCCCTTTTTGGTTTGGAACGGGGCGCTACGCAACCACCATCTCAATTACTCGTCGTATCGGCTTACTGGATTGCTAAAGGTGCGTACCCGCTTCAGAATGCGTCGCTCGGCCGTGAACTGGCCTTCATACCGGTCGAGCCCATCTTGCCGAAACCGATCCGCATGCTCGTCTAGATACGTATTCAACGTGTCCTTATCGCGGATAAAGTATTGCACCGTCCAGTACCGTTCGCCCTCTGGAGCGGTCTCTTCAGGGATGGAGGCACTGTCTTCCGTCCGACGATACCAGGTAGCGCCTTCAAAGCCATCCAACTCCAACAACTCGCGCACATGCTCACGGAGCCATGTGCTATATTCGGTAGCAATGTCAGCGTCAACGGTCAGGTTCACTTCGTAAATGAGCATGAGGCATAAGAGTAGGTTCGCAAATCAAGTACGCAAATCAGCAACGAGCCACCGAGCGATATGTTGAGCGCGCAGATGACCGGGATTCGAGATGCCTTACCATCCTGTATTGTGGTCCATCACCAGATGCATAACGCCTCCTATCATGCTCACAGCAAACCCACATGCCGCACTGATGATGATGCATAGCGCCAGGTCTACAAGCAATGAACCAGTAGTGTGAATGACGGTCGGGTTTGCAAAGAACACCGCCGCCCCGACCATACCGCCAACCGGAACCAGCGTGCGATGATGCTGATGCAGTACCTTGTGCTTGTTTGCGAGCCCATTGATACGACTCGACATGGCTCCCATCCACACCTTGGCATTGGGCGACTCCTCGCGGCGCCACGACTCGGCAAATCGTCCGTTCCGGGTCCGCCGTGCATAACGATCGCCGCGCGCTCGGGCCTTATGAGTTGCTCGGGAGGAGGCTGACTGTGAACGACCCGAACGGGCAGACTGCCTATGTCGCCGACCTGACCGGCGCGACCGACGAGGGGAGCGGCCCTGGTTGCGCCGCCAGGCATCGTACTGTTTGCGCTCGTGGGGGTCACTGAGCACATCAAAAGCTTCACGGAGCCGTACAAATTCGTCGGCAGAGGCCTCATCTTCTCCCGCGGCAGCACGGTCGGGGTGGCACTCAAGCGCACGCTTCCGAAAGGCCCGCTTGATAGCCCGCTGGCTGGCTCCCGGAGGAACACCCAGCACACGATAATAATCGGGAGCGTAGGAGCGACGAGAACGAGAAGAACGCATGGGGAACCGGACCTAACTTCGCGGGAACGTCCAGGTGTTGCAGCCGAAAACGAGCACTGCACCCAATCTTAACGGAGGCTCACCCCAGGAGATCCCAGCCACCATCTGGAACCCCTCCCTGTGTTTCCATAAACCCAACAACATACTTGCCCAGCATGTCAAACTCCAGGTTCACCGCGGCCCCCTTGCTCCAGACATCCGACACAATGGTATGCTCGTAGGTGTGCGGAATGATGGCTACGGTGAGCGTCCCCTCGCCAATGCGTGCCACTGTTAAGCTGATTCCATCAATAGTAATAGACCCCACAGGGATCAGATACCGCTGAAAGCGTTCAGGAAAAGACACCGTGTAGAGCCAATCGGTATCCTCCTGATCGACCTGCACGATCGTACCTGTTGCATCTACATGGCCCTGAACAAAATGGCCATCCAGGCGCCCTCCAGCTTTGAGCGGGCGCTCTAAGTTCACGGGGTCGCCTACAGACAAGGTGCTGAACGTGGTCTTACGCAGCGTTTCCTCAATCGAATCTACCACAAACGCGTCTTCATCTGCTGCCACCACCGTTTGGCAGGCCCCGTTTACGGCGATACTTTCATCCACGGTCAGAGCAGAGGCAAACCGGCTATGAATTGTAAACCGCAGGCCTCCACCGAGGTCGTCAATCTGTGCGATGCGGCCAACGTCCTTGATAATGCCAGTAAACATACGTACGGGGCTGTAGGGGTAGGAAGATGCGAATTATAGACATCCATGCTACGCCTACAGCCCCAGAGAGATCACTTCGGCTTCAACGATAGTGTGAACTCGTCAGCCATGCAGCTCTGTAATGGACTGCTGGTTATGCCGCTTGCATCTGCCAGTTGGGAAACGGGTCGGTGAGTGTGAGGTCGCCCGCAAGGAGTTGCTCCATCTCTGATTCGGTGAGCAGGCACGCATCCAACTGTTCACGCAAAGTTGCCTCGGGCATGTTTACTCCAATGAACACGAGCTCTTGACGTCGATCTCCAATGTCGGGCTCCCATCGGGCTTCGATGTCGGCACGCAAATCTGGATTGTTGGGCCAGCGCTCCTCGGGCACGGCCGCCCACCAATAGCCGGCCGGACGAAAGTCGCGGAGGCGCCCGGCTTGCGAAAGCTCACCTACGTGCTGCATCCGCGTAGCCAACCAGAAAAAGCCTTTGGCGCGGATAACGCCTGGCCAGGATCCATTCAGGGTGTCCCAGAACCGCTGTGGATGAAACGGACGCCGCGCCCGGTACACAAAGCTGCTGATGCCATACTCCTCGGTCTCCGGAATATGCTCGCCGTGCAGCTCTTTGAGCCACCCGGGCATTTCCTGGGCCGCCTCTAGATCGAACTCACCGGTATCGAGCACTCGTTCGAGGGGCACCTGACTATGCGTAGTGGGAATGATCTCTGCATCCGGATTTAAACTGCGAAGCACACCTGTAAGGTATTCGATTTGCTCTGCATCAACCAGGTCGGTCTTGTTGAGCAGAATGACGTTAGCAAACTCTACCTGATCCACAAGCAGATCGACGATAGAACGGGTATCGTCGGCATCTACCTCCTGATCGCGGTCGCGCAGTCGGTCGGTCGAGTTGAAGTCGCGTGGAAAACGCTCTGCATCTACAACCGTGACCATCGTGTCGAGACGAGCAAACGACGAGAGGGCTTCGCCGTGCTCATCCGTAAAATCGAACGTCACGGCCACCGGCATCGGCTCCGAAATTCCGCTCGACTCTACAACCAGGTAGTCAAAATGCCCGTTTTGAGCAAGTTGCTTCACCTCCACCAACAGATCTTCGCGCAAGGTGCAGCAGATACACCCGTTTGACATCTCGACCAGGTTGGCATCGGCGCGGGTCACGCCAACATCGTCACCCTCAACCAGTGCAGCATCGACGTTCACCTCAGACATGTCGTTTACGATCACGGCAATGCGCTTGCCATGATCGCCATGCAAGATGTGGTGAAGTAGCGTAGTTTTTCCAGCACCGAGGTATCCAGACAGAACGGTGACGGGCAATCGTGACATAGGCAAGGGACGGGGCGACTGTGATTAAAAAAGTAAATCTTTAGGTCAAAATACACACTAAATGTGTACGAGTGTGAGCTTTTCGGGTTTCGGCTGGAGAAAGAAGGCGGCTATTGACGGGTTCTTTCAGCCAAATGTTGTATATGGGCTCATTTTTTGCGAAGATGTGTATGCGGACTGCCGTATCTCTGGCTGCACCCTGAATTCGGTGTGCGGCTGGCTGCTAGGCACTGATTTCGTTCCCTCGCTTTGCGTGCTTTACGTGGCACGTTGCTCATTCTACCGTCATCGCATGCCCACAATCTACTATGACCGACGTTACTTCCAAGCCGTTGTCAGATCAGCAGGCTGAGCTACAGCAGGTTCGAGATAAGATTGCTCAGTTGCGCGAAGAGAAAGACGAACTCGACGATGGAGCATACAAGTCGCAGCTATCAACGTACAAAGAGAAGCAAAAGTCGCTCGAACAAACCTTGGAAGCGTTTCATGCCAAAGATGTATCCGACCAGCTCTGGATTTGTCTTGGAGTAGAAGACGAGGGCGGCTGGACAGAGGCCTCGCCCGACAAGGCGATGTGGGACGGTGTTGACTGGCCTATGCTCGATACCGTAGTGGCCACCCACAACGATGAGGCTGCCTCGCTACTCGAAAAAGGACCTATTTCCGACGCCCTAGAGCCTGCCATTGCAGCAAATGCCCCCGCGGTGTGCGCTGTTGTGCTGAAGCAGACCAACACGATTAACCGCACCGACGACCGTGGACGCACGCTGTTGCATCGGGCGGCTCAACAGAACGCAGCCCAAGTGATCCCTGTGCTCATTGAGCACGAGGTGGACACACGCCAGCATGACAACGATGGCAAAACGGCACTCCACCTAGCTATTGAGGCCGATGCCGCCGATGCTACAGCGGCTTTGATTGAGTACATTGACGATGTAGAGGCCCTTGACGATGACGGTCGAACGCCATTGCATATTGCTGTTGATGCTGAAGCGGTTGAGGTGATTGCAATGCTCTTGGAGCAAGGGGCAGATCCACATACCAACGACAGTGAGGGGCGCTCGCCATTGCATCGAGCCGTTGAGTCTGAGACTACAAAGTCGATCGTTGCGCTATTCGATGGTGGTGTCGATCCGTATGGGCGCGATGACACGGGGCGTACAGCAATGCATTTGGCTGCCGACATGAACGCGCCAAAGTCGGTGCGTGCACTTCTTGACTACGGGCTGGATCCGCACCGCCGCGACAACGAAGATCGTACGGCGCTGCACCGTGCTGTCGAAGCCGATGCCGCCGACGTAGTTCGGGTGCTGCTTGAAGGGGATGCAGATCCTTATGCAACCGATGACGCCGACCGATCGGTTTTGCACCTGGCCATTGAGCGCGACGCTACTAAATCGATTGCTGTGCTACTTGAGCACGATGTAGACCCGCATCGGCGCGACAATCATGGGCGCACAGCGCTTCACCGAGCCGTGCAACGGAAGTCAACAGCTACCATTACCGCACTTCTCAAGGCAGGAGCCGATCCTGCCACCCGAAATAGTGAAGGGCAAACGCCTATCCATGCCGCTTCACAGACTGATGCCGTAGATGCTGTAAAAGCATTGCTCGATCATGATGGCGACCCAAACGCAAGAGATCGGGTGGGAAATGTACCGCTTCATGCTGCTGCCTGGGGCAATGCCGAGGAAACCATTTATCTGCTGCTTGAACGGGGTGCTGACGCTACGCTGGAAAACGAGAAAGGGCTACAGCCGATTCATGTGGCTGCCCGTGCCGACTCGCCCAAAGCAATTGAAGCATTTATCGAAAAGGGAGCCGATCCGAATGCCACCGATGCGGACGGCAACACCCCTCTGCACGCAGCAGCCCAGGCGAATGCAGCGATTGCTATAAGCACGTTGCTCGCCCACGACGCCGACCACAGCACAAAAAGCCGCAATGGGTGGGCGCCGGTGCATATGGCCGCTGGTGCCAATGCGGAAGCTGCTCTTGAAGCGCTCATTGTTGGGGGCGCCAATCCCGCAGCAGGCCCTCGCACGCCCCTCCACCTTGCTGCTGAGCAGAATGCTAGCGAGGCTATTTCCGTCTTGTTTGAAGCAGCAGCCTCTCCCAACGCCCAAGATGAAGCAGGCCAGACTCCGCTACATGGAGCCGCGATCAACAACGCATCGGATGCTGTAAAAGCACTCATGCGGCACGATAACATTGATCCCAACCATATTGCCTCAGAAAGCAAGCGGGCTCCTGTGCACGAAGCGATATGGCATAACGCAACCGCAGCGCTGCAGGCCCTGCTTGATGGAGGAGCCGATCCCGATGTAAAAGACCGCGAGCATGGTCGCACTGCTCTGCATCTGGCAGCCATCCATAACGCTGAAGCCGCTGCCTTCAAGCTCATCGACCACCCCGCCAACCAAGAACTGCTAGACGAGCACGGGCGCCCGGCCATCCACCTGGCGGTCTCGAATGAGTCGATGGATGTGCTTCGGCTGCTGCTCGACAGCGATGTATCGCCAGACCTTACCGATAAGGAAGGGCGCACAGCCTTACACATGGCCGTAGGACGTAATGCCCTTGACCCGGTGAATGCATTGCTAGAGGCAGGCGCCAACCCTAATATCCTTGACAAAGAAGGACACACTCCACTCCATAAAGCCGCTTACAACAACGCTATAGACGCCGCCAAAGCACTACTTGAGGCCGACGCCGACCCCAATCAGGCTGACGAGGAATCGGGGCGCACGCCGCTTTACAGTGCCATTTGGAACGACGCCGCAGAAATGGTTCCGCTCCTACTTGATGCTGGAGCCAACCCGAACACCCCCGAACGTGCCTTCGGACGCCCTCCTCTGCATGTGGCCGCTAGTAACAACGCTACAGACATCATCAAGCAGCTGCTTGATGCAGGCGCTGATGTCGATGCGCAAGAAGAAGACGGACGCACAGCACTTCACTTAGCAGCCATCAACAACGCGCCCGATGCCGCTCGAATGCTGCTTGACCACGGGGCCGACCCAGATGCTCGTGAAATGGAGCAACGCACTCCGCTGCACATGGCCGCAAGCAATAACTCGACTGCGGTCGAAGAGGCCCTGTTTGACGCCGGAGCCAACGCCAGCGCGTACGACGATGAAAACCAGACTCCGCTGCACGTCGCAGCCTGGAATGGCGCCACCGCCGCCATTAAGCTACTTCTGGAAAAAGAAGCCGATCCGGATATCAAAGACGCAATGTTCGGGCGCACCCCTCTGCATATTGCTGTGTGGAGTGGCGACACTGAAACCATTAACTTGCTGCTTGATGCGGACGCCGATCCATCTATAACCGATAAAGAAGGCCGTACAGTCCTTGATATTGCCGAGTCGGAGGATCTCCCCAAAGCAGTAAAGCGTCGCTTGAAGAAAGCAGCCAAGTAATTGCTTCCGCACGTTGCGCATCA
>CAZZCI010000006.1:4938-24945 GCA_964653015.1 uncultured Rhodothermales bacterium | reverse complement strand
AGGGGTGAAAATGCGCGAGGACCTTGGGTAGTGCTGTCGTACAGCGGGCTTCAATGATCGCCGGGGACGCAAGCGGTCCCCGGCGATCTGCAAGGCCAATGCTATGGACACTTACTTCTCCAGTCCAGGCGAACGGTTCAGGAACTCGTCGTACAGGTTTGTGTGGCGCGACTCAATCGGCACGTCGTAGCCGCCAATGAACAGCCGCTCGATTTGTGTGGCCGGCTCAAAGGGGTCGCCATTCGCAATGAACAGATTGGCTTGCTTGCCCACCTCGATCGACCCGAGTTGATCGTCTACTCCCAAAATGCGAGCAGGGGTGATGGTGACGGCTTCTAGCGCCGCATCCGCATCCATACCATGAGCCACGGCAAAGCCGGCATGGAACGGCAGGTTGCGCACGTTGCTGTCTTCGCCGGTTCGCAAGGCCACCTCAACGCCTGCAGCGTGCAAGCGTCCGGCATTCGCATAGGGCGTCTCGTAGCGGTCGGATTGGCGGGAGGGCAACGCGATCACCGGACCCGTAATCACAGGTACACCGGCGTCGGCAATCTCATCAGCTACGCGCCAGCCTTCGGCTACGCCACTAAGCACCACCTGATCGAGCACATCGCGCTCCTCGGCCCAGGCCAGTGCATCCAGGATGTCGGCAGCCTTGTCAACCTTCAGCAGAATGGGCATCTCTCCTTGAACAACAGGTTGCATTGCTTCATAAGCCGGGGCGTACTCGGCAAAATGTCCGGGCTCGGCCTCGTCCTGACGCGCCTGAATCTGGTCATACAGCACGGCATCGTCCCAGAGCTCGTTCAGCTCGTCGAGGGCCTCCTCGGCATCGCTCTCGATCTCATCCTCTGAGCGCGTATCGCTGGTGCCCTGGCGCCCAGTTGAAGGAAAGCTAAGCACCATGTGCTTCACGCCGCCCATGTGCATCTGCTCGGGGGTATAGCCAAGCAGATCGATAAGCGCAGCCTGACCGGGCCATTGCCCACCGCTCGGCTCCGTAATAACCGTTGTTACGCCGTTGAGACGGGTGACCGGGATCGCCACGGAGTTGGGGTTCACTGCGGTGAGCGCATCCATGTGAGGTGTAAGCGACCCGATTTCATTGTCATCCATGGTTTCAGAAAGCGAGGTGACCTCAACCAGTCCGAGTCGCGTACCGCCATCAATCATGCCCGGATACACAGAATCTCCGTTGGCATCGTGCACGGACACATCGTCGGGGATGTCAATGTCAGCTCCCACCGCAGCGATGGTGTCCGCCCGAATAACAACGGTGCCATTGTCAATCACCCCATTGGTTACAGTTACGATGCGGGCGTTGGTGATGGCCACATCCACGTCGTACGACGGTGCCGTTTGAGCCACGCTGTCAGAGGGCACCAAGAGCGCTATAAGGAGCAGGAACGAAGCAATACGCATAAAAGACATAAGCAGCAAGTAAACAGACAGTAGCAGGCAATTCGGGTGGGTTAGTTGTGCAGATGTACACCCGATTCAGTGACGTGGAGGTGGGTGCCTTCATATTGCATGCAGGAGCCGTGGCGAACATCCACGTTTTCCCACACGAAGGTTTCTTCAACAACCGATTCGGGATCTACCCGGAGGCGCATATCGTCGGGATCGTCGTGACGGTCGAAGCGAACCACGCCATCTACATACGTACGCTGGGGGACGGCATAGATGGAAAGCGGATGGGCATCAAAGATGGCCAGGTCCGCGTGCTTGCCTTCTTCAATAGAACCGACATACTCGTCAATGCCCAGGTGCTCAGCCGCGTTGATGGTGATGAGCGAAAGCGCCTCATCGTCGCCAAGCTCTCCGTAGCGCTGGGCTTTGGCGGCCTGATGGTACAGATGGCGGTTGTAATCGGGCGAGTCGGAGTTAATGGAGGTGGTTACGCCATTGCGCGTTAGGATGGCTGCGTTATAGGCGGTGGAGTAGTACACCTCAAACTTGAATCCCCACCAGTCGGCAAAGATAGAAGCGCCAGCGCCAAAGTCGGCAAGCTCGGGAGCGACCTTAAAGCCTTCATTGACGTGCTGGAAGACCAGTTCATCGATGTCAAAGTCCTCTAATACATCCATCAGCATGAGGATTTCGTCGGCGCGGTACGAGTGGGCATGGACCATCACATCGCCACTCAAGATGTCGGCGACCACCTCAAGCCGTTCGCTGTGCTCAGGAGGTGCGCTGCGGTCGCCGGCCTCATAGGCTTCTTGCTTGGCGCGGTAGCGCTGTGCGTCGGTGAGGGCCTCACGAATGACCGACTCAACGCCCATGCGTGTACGTGGTACGATGCCTCGCCCTTCGCCATGCACCCGTGTGGGGTTCTCGCCCAGCGCAAATTTGATGGTGCGTGGCGCCTCCTCCATCCGCAGGGCATCGGGATGAATCATGCCGTAGCGGTGCTTGATGGTTTCGTTTTGGCCGCCAATGGCGTTCGCCGACCCGTGCATAACGTGCGACGTGGTTACGCCGCCAGCCAGGGCCCGGTACAGTCCAATGTCGTACGGATCGAGCACATCTCCCACGTTCACATGGGCGGTAACCGGACTGGTGGCTTCGTTTACATCCGAAATGGCGATGTGCGCGTGCGCGTCAATGATGCCGGGCATTACGTGGTGGCCGTCGGCATCATACGTGTCTACGCCGCTGGGGGCGTTTAAATCGGTGCCAATTTCAGCGATGATGCCGTCTTCCACCAGGATATCGGTGGCTTCGAGCGTGCCGTTCGTTACGGTATGCACCGTGGCATTTTGGATGAGCACACTGTTGGGCGCATCGGCACGCAGTTCGTCGGGGCCGGGTTGGGCGGAGGCATTCCACACAAGGCCGGCACTAAGCAGGAGCGTAAGTACGGTCGTAAGCAAGAGTCGCATGAGCAATTCGGAGCGGTTCAGCAGAAACAAACAAGCAGACAGGATGCAACGGGGCCGACGGAGGCGTTAGCGGGCGCCCGGATCGGTGCGTTGCCCCGACACGTCGAGCGTCATTCCTCCGGCAGACATGGTGCCATCGAAGGTATCGCCCTCTACGGTGCCCGAGATGCGCGCGTCTCCGGTGGGGCCGCCCGGAACGGTGAAGCGCAGCGTTTCGCCATCAAAAGAGATGGATTCCAGCGGCTGTTCCCCTTCTTCGGGAACGGTTACAGTGCCCGACAAGCCGCTCTCATCGCCCGTGATGCGCACATCCAGGTCGAACTCGCCCTGTGGCGTTTCAAGCGTCATGGCCCAGGTGCCGGTAACAGCATCGGCATCACCGGTCACTTCGCCTTCTTCGGGCGCATCAATGGTGTGCAGGTGGCCATCAACCACAACATGCCGGATGTGCGTCTCTTCGTCAAACAAAGGCGCATCGGTTACGACCAAGTTAGCAATCAGTCCAGATGAGACGCGCCCCAGCTGGTTGGATACGCCGAAGGCTTCGGCGGGCACGGTGGTGAGGCTGGCAAGTACAGCTTCTTCGGGCACTCCGCTATCGATAAGCATGCGCAGGTGCTCGTGGAAGTCGCCCGGTGAGATGTCTTCGGTGCTAAATCCAAACGTGATTCCGGCCTCATGGAGCGTAGCCGCCTGACCGATAAAGCGTTCTTGCTCGGCCCGTAGGCGTTGCTCCAGGTTAGCCCGCTCCTCATCCAGATCTCCCGTTTCGTGCACCCGCTGCAGCGCTTCGGGGTCGGCGTTGTCCTCGTCCTCGTCAAGTTCTGTTCGCTCGGGCAGATCGAGTGACAGGAACAGGGGGATGTCGGCCTCCTGTAGCGGTTCGATCACATCAAAGCCCTCTTGCAGTCCAGAGAGCATGGGGGAGAACCCCAGTTCGCTCTGAAGATCGAGCACGCGGTGTACATCGAGGGCAGATGCCGCGTTGAACATGACGGGTTGTTCGCCATCAAGGACGGACATGAGCGCAGTGTGGGCCTCATCGCGTGGGGGGCGCGAGGTGCCTTGCGGGTTTGCTTCGTACTCTGCCAAGAGAGCTTGTCGACGTTCTGCTTCGCGCATCACCTGGCGCACCATAGAAATGACGCCCATGGTGGTGCTGGGCGATACCACGTTGGGCCACGAGCCACGGGCACCGCGAAACTGACTGTACAGGCTGAGCTCATCTTGTAACAGCGCGTCGTGGGCTGTTTCTCCAGTAAGCAGCATGAGAGCGCTCTGGCCGGGCATCATGCGGCCTTCAGGCGCCACGTGGGCAGTGGTGATACCCCGCTCACGCCAACGTTCCACACTCCCATCGGTGGGGTTGAAGAACGAAGCTGCCTGCTGCTCGGGCTGCACGCCTGCCCGCGCTGGTGAAGGATTGCCGGGATCGTCAACCTCGCCGTTTTCTTCGTCGGGCATGTCGATCCCGGTATGCGAGAAACCGTCAATGAATCCAGCATAGATGTAGAGCGAGTCGGCCTCAATGACGCGCGCGTCGTACGGAATGGAGGCATCGGCCCCCACGTCTGTAATTAGGCCATCGCGGACTACGACTGTAACCCCTTCCTGCTCGGTACCCGGCTCGCTTATAACGGTGGCGTTTTCAAAGGCCAGGGTGCGAGTTACCGTAGGACGATCATCAGACTGCGCCCAGGCTACGAGCACCGATGCGAGGCAAAGCACTAGCGCAAGAGCCACGGTTCGTATAGCAGTGGCAGAGATCACGCGAGCGACGTACCGAAAGGGGAGCATAAGAGTGGGGCGTGTGTGAACATTAGGGATTCCGCTTTTAACATAGCTGTTTTTCAGTGCAATATCATCACCGTTCGTAACGTCTATCCTACACTAAGTAACAATACGGCAATGTGTTGGCTTAGAGGTACGCCAGCATCCGTCCGGAGGGGACTTAACAACAGGCCCCTATTTTCTTGTTGCAACAACCGGTGGGAAAGATCGTGCCTCTGTATATGCTATCATGCTTATACCTGCTGTAGCGTGCGAATGTCTTCAAGGAGGCTTTCTCGTCTTTGTGGTGAGCATTGCCGGCCGTGTGATTGCTCTGTTCATTAATGAACTATAATATGTCTACGAATCGGCCTTCTTCGCTTTTGTATCGTTCCTCTCTTTCTCCAAACGAGCACGTAGCACAGCCGTCGTCGCCGGAAAGTGCGCGTCTGGCTGCGCTGCGTCGCTACAACATCGTCCACACGTCGTCCGAAGAGCGGTTTGATCGGCTGACGCGTCTAGCGGCCGATCTCCTTGACACACCGCTTGCGCTCATCACGCTCATTGAACGCGACTTTCAGTGGTTTAAGTCGGTAGCTGGCGACTTTGCAACTCGCGAAACCGACCTTGATATTTCCTTTTGTGTCCACACGATTGGCGACGACGAGCCTCTTGTTGTTGAGGACACCACTCAAGACGAACGGTTCGCTGATAATCCGCTGGTTACAGGAGAGAGCCCGCTTGTCGGCGATTCGCCCATCCGCTTTTACGCGGGGGCGCCGCTTGTAACCCACGATGGACATCGCCTTGGCGCACTTTGTGTGGTAGATACGCAGCCCCGTAAGCCGACTCCGAATCGTATTCGCCAGCTCGAAGATCTTGCGGCTACAGTAGTCGATGAAATTGAGCTTCGGGCCCTGTACCGGCATCAGCACACGATCCTTGAAAGCATCACCGATGCGTTCTTTGCAGTCGATTCCAACTGGCGGTTTACCTATGTAAACCAACAAGCTGAAACCTGGCTGCAAGTGGATCGAGAAGCCGTATTAGGCGAAAACATCTGGGATGCTTTTCCTGAAGCGGTTGATCTTCCTTTCTACGATCAGTACCACAAAGCTGTACGCGAAAACACGAATGTAGCCTTCGAAGCGTATTTTCCGCCACTTGATTTGTGGTTTTCCGTGCGCGCTTACCCCTTTGAGGGCGGTCTTTCGGTATACTTTAGCGACATCACGAAGCGCAAAAAGTATGAGCAGGCGCTTGAAGAAGCCAAACAACGTGCTGAGACCGCCAACGCCTCCAAATCTCGATTTCTGGCCGGCGTGGCCCATGACCTCCAAACACCGCTCAGCGTCATCGACATGCAGGCCAATTTGTTGACAAGGATCGAAGACACAGGCAACGACGACCCCGTTGCCCACATTCAAGCCGCCGTGCAGCAGTTGCAGGCCATGTCGCAATCGCTAACGGAACTGGCTTCCCTGCAGTCAGGGGCTCTTTCGCTACCGACCGAGCAGGTTGAGGTGCGTCATCTTCTGCACGAAGCTACCTGTGCGTTGACGCAGCGTGCATCCAAGCGAGGCATTACGGTGCACTATGAATCCGATGATCCGGCCGCAGCCCCCCTCTTTGCCCAGGCTCATACCGAATCCCTGCGCCGCGTCATTGACAATGTCTTATCGAATGCACTTGACTACAGCGATACGGGAGATACCGTACGCGTATGGGCTGAGCCGGGTATGGCTCCGGTATCGGGCTTACCAGGCGGCGCCTTGCCTGAAGGGCTTCAAAAGCCGGATCAGATACGCATCACGATTGCCGATACGGGACCAGGCATCGAACCGAAACTCTTAGATCAGGTCTTCGACCCGTATGTACGCGGAACCGAAGGCGAGGGCAGTGGCCTGGGCCTTGCTGTGACCCGGGAGCTTATCGAAGCAATGGCCGGACACGTACTGGTGCGATCGGTGGAGGGCAAGGGAACCACGTTCTATCTGTTTGTTCCAAAAGCCTCTGATTCATAGCCGTTTACACTAGACACTTCCCCACCACAACGCACCTTATTTTACGAATCGATTCCCCTATTTTGTTGTGATGGAGCATGAAGATAAACCCGAGCGCGCATTATCGGCGGGCCGAGCCGGTAATGCATCGTCAATTAACGAAGATGCCGACTACCGATCGGCTTCTCCTGAAGCGCTGAAGAAGCTTATTGACCAGTTACCCGGCGCTGTGTACCGGTGCACGTACGATACGGAGTGGACCTCTTTATACATGGGGGCGGGCTTTCAAGAAATGTGCGGACTTGCTCCCGACGCCCTTGATCCTGACGGACGTTCTTTTAAAGAGGTGGTGGTCCCCGACGACCTCGACCGTATTCGAACCGCTGTGGGTAACGCGGTACAAGACCACACGTACTACAGTGTGGAGTATCGCATTCGTACAGATGCAGGCGCGGTGCGGTGGGTGCAAGACAACGGGCGCCCTCATTTCAATGCCGAGGGAGAAGTCACCTGGCTTGATGGCATTCTGCTTGATGTCACCAAGCGCAAAGAAGCAGAACAGAGTCTACAACACACCGAGCGTGACCTTGAAGACCGCGTACGAGCCCGAACCGACAAACTTCGCGAACTCTCCACGGCTCTCACCATTGCCGAACAGCGCGAGCGCAACCAGATCGCTTACACCATCCACGACAACCTCCTGCAGTACTTATACGGGATACAGGTACAACTACGAATGTTCGTAAACGGGATCCGAAGCCAAAGCAATCTCGACCTGGATCGTCTTTCCGTTACGCCCGATCAGGTCGATTCACTGATGGAGCAAGCCATCGAAGCAGCACGGCAGCTTACGATAGACCTGGCCCCGCCGGTGCTCGAAACCGATGGAATCATGGAGGCGCTGCAGTGGCTCCGCTCCCACTTGAAGGACTACCACGATTTTACGGTTCACCTTCCTCGTACGGCGCCCGATATCACCTGCACCGACGAAGTGCGTACCATTCTTTTTCGCGTCATTCGAGAGCTACTAATCAATGCCTGCGAGTATGCTGAGGTAGATGCTGCCCACGTTTCCATCGCTGTTGAAAACGATTACCTTCACATTGAAGTGGTGGATAACGGGAGTGGGTTCGATGCCGAAAAGGCGTTTAACCGCGATGCCCAGGGGTTCGGACTCTGGAAAGCCCGTGAACGCTTGCGATCGTTTGACGGACGACTCGGCATTGACACCCAACCCGGCGAGGGTACGCGGTGCACTATATCGGTTCCCACTGATTCGCTCTCTGCCAGTGCCACAGACCTTTCCTAACGAGCACGACACTGCTACAGCGCTGCGTCTCGGTTGCAAGCTCCGTCAGAAAATGCAAAACCGTTACGCTGTACATCTGCATCTATGTGTAACCAGTTTATATCTTGCGTAGTGTTCTGTAACACCTGAAAGTCAGGGGCCAAAATTGTCATCGCGAGGAGGGAGCTTGCGACCGACGTGGCGCTGGGCGGAGCCCGAGTACTCCTGGGATGCGATCTCATGCCGTTAATTGGGCAGTTGTACTCGGTCTGATAGCATGAGATTGCTTCGCTGCGCTCGCAATGACATAATTATAGATTCTTCTCGGTACGTTAGGAGCCACATGCGTTCTCCGAAGATTGACCTGTGACACAGTAGTAGGTGCCACTTTTTTCATTGTGATTCTTTCACTTTTGTAGTCTTATGACCCGTATTTTTATCGTTGAAGATCAGGATCTGATGCGCTCCTCTATGCGCACCTATTTATCCGCTGAAGATGATTTTGATGTGGTGGGTACAGCGGAAAGCGGAGAAGAAACGATGCGTCGTGTAGAGGCCCTTGAAAATGCGCCCGAACTGGTGCTTATTGACGTTGCATTGCCCGGTATGAGCGGTATCGAGCTGCTTCAGAAACTGCGAGCAACATATCCCAACTTAGCCTGCCTGATGCTTTCAGGCCATGCTGAGGAAACGTACGTAGAAGCAGCGCGTGCCGCTGGGGCGCAGGGCTATCTTATGAAAGGACAGCCGGACGAGTACATCGATGCTATCCGTGAAATTATCGCCGGCAATCCGTATCGGAGTGCAACCGTTGCTTCAGTATGGGATGCAACTGATCCGGCCTCGTGAGAACGCTACTCCCTGTGTCTGAAAATCCTTGTCGGACCCCTTTTAGCCTCCTGCTATAACGGCTTCATTCTATGACCGATAAAGAACTCAACGACCATCTTACCGCTCTACAACACACCATTTCCGATGCGCACGAAACCCTGCGCGGCGTGCAAGATGCACTAGCTGTGGTTAATCAAACAACCGATCGCGTGGTTATCGAAGATCCCGACCAAATTGACCCAAACCATACCGCTGATCCGGATCGCTGGCGAAGCGAAGCCAGTTTGGTCTCGCGTCGTACCACCTTGCTTCTGTGGCAGGCGGCTTCAATCCTTGAAAAAACAGCACGGGATATTCGACCGAAATTAGAAGCGGCCTCGCCCCCTTCTGCGCCCCCGAGGAAAAAAGACGCACAAGAATCGTCCAACGAATCTGTATCGGCGTAATTTGACACAGTACGATCTCCTTGCTACCTGTAGATTTTCCGTACGTGAGGAGCTCCGGTGTCCGTTTGTTTTGTATCGACTGCCTTAAACGTTATGCCCGATACCTCTTCTGAAAATCCGTTCAACGTGCTGGATACGCGAGACTTGACGCTTCCTCGACGTCTGTGGTCATGGCTTGCCAAGCAAGCGAAAGAGCAGGAATGCTCTGTAGACGAAGTTGTGGCGGCACTAATCGACGAACATCGCCATCCTGAAATGAGCGATGCGTCTGCTTCCGATACAACCGAGACTGATGTCTCCTCCAAACGTACCCCTCCACCTTCGTCGACCGAACAGCCGTCGGCACCTCCCCCCTCTGCAAAGACCAATGCAGACACCTCGTCGCCAGACACCTACTCGGCAGCTGACCGCTTGCGACGCGCCAGCGATCGCTTGAAAAACCTTGTTGATGAGGAGGATGAAGCCCCCTCTGAAACGCAACCCGACACAGCTGCACAAGAGCAGGTAGGCACGCGCATTCGGCAGCTCTTGCAAAACAATGATAAGCTTAAAACACTAGAGCCGCCCGAACCCACATCGAAAAAAAGCGCTGATGAAGGGGTCTCCATGTTTGACATGGCCTCGGGTACCAACGATCAAGCCAGCGATGAATAGATGGGGATCCGTCACCCCCTGAATGGTATGGGGCGAAATTATCATTCCGGAGAGGAAGCCTGCATGATCTCCCCTGTCATGGGAAACACCCTGACCGGAGTTCGTCGAACCATCCGCCCCACAGGCAACTGAACGGTCACATCCGCAAGATAAAGTCATCCGGGATCGTGCCCCACGCAATGTGAAAGCGTCTGAACGAGGGGCGTCATTACGCAACGATCGACGCATGACAGAACATTAGGGCGTTACGCGGTCGGGGTGGGTGTCTCGGGTAGCTTGTGCAAAGACCGCCACATAGACACGATCACGCACGCGCCAGAGGAGTAACGGGCGTCCATCAGCCGATTCTTCGACAAAGGTATCTTCCGAGTCTAATGTTTGCCGAATGGCACGGGGTAGAGCCGCATCGTCGTCGAGTTGATCGAGCTGGGTGTACGAGTATCCAAACACACGAAGTGGTGCTTGCGCGTCGGTATCGTAGAAGAGAATGACAGGAACCGGTGTAGGCTCCAGCGGAAGCGCTGCAAGTCCAATCAAGTCGGCTCGGTCAATACGGGGGATATGAATTGTGTGCCCTGTCTCGGCCTCCCAGAACGCCGCAAGACTGTCGGGATCCTCACTTTCTAGTACCGGCTGAAGGACATCGCCATGCTGTGCCGAGAAGTCAAGCAAATCCATTTCAGAGGGCGGGTCGGGAGCCGTCCACCACGCCCGGATGCCCCAGGCAAGCGCCACCAATACAAGGAGTCCCACAATAACACCGCCGGTTTTGAGCCACTGACTGCGTCGTCGGCTTTGCCGAACGGTTCGCGTTTCTTCAGAGGGTGTGCGAGCACGTCGTAATGTTTCGACCGTGCGTGCACGCAACGAGGCGGGCACCGACCCATACGTATTGGCAAGAAACGTACGCAGGCTCTCATCTAGCGCCTCATCGGGGAAGGCGACATCAATGAGCATCCGCGTAGGACCTACCAGCACATCGCGCAGTGTAGCTCGCAGCGAGGCTCGAGCATTGCGCACGGCAGGCTCCACCTCATCGGGTGCAATGTCGAGCAGTTCTGCAACCACCGGCTGCGGTATCGAAAGCGCCACACGCGTGGTAAGGAGCGTGCGGTCGCGCACCGACGACACCGCCCAGGCTGCTGGTAACGCATCCAGCACCAGCGACTCGGCGGCAGCTGATCGAATACCGTGCTCGTCATATGCCGTATCCGGATCATTATACAGCGACAGCATGAGCTCAACAAGCCATGCCTTTCGATCTTCAGGACGGTGACGTACAGGCACCTGCGTCGCCTGTTGATACGTTTCGTGAACCAAGTCGGACGCCGCATCAGAACCTACGAGCGTACACGCCATGGTGTACAACGTGTCGAGATGCTGTGTAAGAGGGGGCAAAGACGACATGGGGGCAAAAAGTAGGACACGTATGAGAACGTAACTCCGCCTGCGAAACGAGCGGAGTCTGGAAGAGCGGCCAGGCGTTCAGACTATTAGGTCGGTCCATCGAACGACGGCGGCAACAGCTTCACGGCATCGCTTTTCCGGATGTTGAGGAGATCCGACGCCGCCCCTCCATTCACGGCCACCTCCAAAAAGCCCGTGCTTCCAAACGCAACAAGAGGGTCGCCCTCTTCCACAGACCCGTAGGTAGGATAGATAGCGTCAAGAATGGTTGAGCCCACGTAACATTTAATGGGCAAGGGAGAGGGGAGTTGAGGACGATAAAGAGGTTCCGTATCCAGGTCGGGAAACGCCTCGGCCACAGTATTGCGCGTGATGTTGGTGATACAGTTGCCAAAGCGGTCGATATGAACCACCCAGCCTTCCACAGTTTGCTCTACGACCATCGGGAATGCCCATCGCAGCGATGTAAGCGTGTCAATGGGAGTCCCGACATCGGTGAGCGCGGCCCCTTGTGCCAGGTGTGCTGCCACGGGCGCGAAAATATCACGGCCATGGAAGGTCGCACTTGGCGAATCTACGCGCCACATTTCAGGGATATTGAGCTCAACGATCTCTTCCGGCTCTTGCTGATTCAAAACCAGCGAAAACACTCCATTGTCAGGGCCAACAAACCACTGGTTTTTATGCTTTAATGCAATAGGACGACGGTCGCTTCCCACCCCTGGATCCACTACAACCAGATGCACCGTGCCATCAGGAAAGTAAGGCAAGGCGCCCTGCAGCACAAAAGCAGCTTCCATGACATCTTGGGGACTGATAGCATGGGTTACATCTACCAGTCGAACATCAGGAGCGATGGACAGCATCGCCCCTTTCATCGCTGGCACGTAAGCATCTTGGGTGCCAAAATCAGTAGTCAGCGTAATCATGTACGAGGGTGGGAGTCAGAAAACAACTAATGCAATGATAGTAACGCAGGCCCCATCAACATAGGGGATCGCTTGTCCAGGGACAAGGTGTAATGCATTCCAAAAGCAAATGCCTGTAGAGTAAGGACGCGGGGAACCCGAGAGCAATGACACAGGAATATGGTATCCCCAAATCGTTCTAAACGAGTTGTATTCAGATTCTGTATGTCTTCTTCCTCACCCTTGTCATCGCGCAAGCCCGATGATGCATATGCCGAGGCCACCCAAGCCTTTGTTACGTTTTGGGGAGAGATGGCATCGCAATGGGGAATCAACCGCACGATGGCGCAAATCCATGCCCGTTTGTTCTGTGCCGATGGTCCCATGAACACCGATCAAATCATGGAGGCGCTAAGCATTAGCCGTGGCAATGCCAATATGAACTTGCGCTCGCTTACCGAGTGGAACTTGATAACGAAGACACGTCAACCGGGTTCGCGAAAAGACTTCTACGAGGCAGAAACGGATGTGTGGCGCATCACCGCACGCATCATCCAGGAGCGTCAGCGTCGTGAACTGCATCCGGTGCAGGATAAAGTGGAGGCGTGCCGCGACCTGGTCGATGGATCAGACGGGGAGGCGCCTTCCTCTCGGGAAGCCATGTTGCATGAGCGCCTCTCCAACCTTATCGAACTGATTAGAGTGGTTGATGCAGTGTCTGAGGCCCTGCTCCCCCTCGTACAAACGCGCGATGAAGCAACGCTGCACCAACTGGTCGAGATGGCTCGCCTTGTGGCCGCTTCATCGGAATCGTCTTCTCACCCCCCGGCCTCTGACACATCCACACCTTCTTCGCCCCCTTCATCGAACTCCTCGTAGTCGTATGTCATCTTCTAACCGTATTGGAGACCACGGCGAGCAGATTGCTGCTGCCTATCTTGAAGATAAGGGCTATCATGTCATTGAGCAGAACTACCGATTTGAGCGCGCAGAGGTAGACTTGATTTGTTACGACCCCACTGCCGAACCCACGGGAGACCTTGTTTTTGTGGAGGTGAAGACCCGCTCGGGCCTTAATTATGGAGCCCCTGCGGATGCGGTGACTGACGAGAAAAAACGTCACTTAATCAAAGTCTCGGAAGCCTACCTCTACCAAAATCACATGGAGCGCTCCAATGCACGTTTTGATGTGATCTCCATTGTGCTCCATCAGGAGGGCGACCCAAACATTGAACATATCCAAGACGCATTCTGGGCATAAGTGTCCTCACACGTCCGTTTTGGGTATGCACTGCTCCATTCATGCATTGTCATCTTGAGCGGAGCGAAGCGGAGTCTGACACGAGCGCAGCAAAATCCCGGATCACGTTCGGGACAGGCGAACGCAGTGAGTAAAGATATCCCCCAAAATATGGGCAGGGCCGCTCGATCGATCAGAGCCTGCTGAACGCCAAAGCCGCCTTCCAGCCCATGGTGACGGCATGTGGCGTTGCTTAAGAAGACTCGGAAGGAACGGGAACGTAGCGAGCGCGCAACTCCTGCTCGGCACGGCGCGCAGCTGGAAGCAGGGAGAGTCCCCGAAGAAACCACTGCATCGGCTTTGATACGTCAGTGCGTATGGTGTCGCCCATGCGAGTGAGTACAGCACGGTGCATCAGTTGCTTAGGATGCCCCGCTTCATCGAGCTCTTCGTCGCGAGCCAGGCCATACAGAATGTAGAGCCGTGTTTCAAAATCGGCATGGCCCGGTCGAATCTCTACTGTATACTCAGCCGGTTCATCAGAGGTATTAGACAATTGATGGGGTACTTCTCGCCCAATACTAGCCATGTGTCCTCGGTGCAACGTGCGTGCTGCTCCATCGAGATCTACAGTAAGCACCCCACGAAGAACCTCAACCGACTTCGAAAACCGGGTGTGGTAGTGAGGGAAGGTGGAAGCACCAGGCGCCGCCTCGACCTTAAGCTTGGTGAGTGCGCCATCTGACTCTTTAGCCGTCGTGACGAACGCTATGCGGTTGTTTTCAAGGGGGTTATAAATTCGATCCATTAAGCCAACAGCGCTAGGCAGGGAACAGCGAGTCGGTGGGGAGACACGCAAAAGATCTACAGTGTACACCAAACATGCAAGGACAAACGACATTAAGTGCACGAAACCTGCTCAGAGCGCGCCTGATTGGAAGGGTGGGTTTCCACGTTTTGAATACGCAGTTCGCACAGAGCCGGCTGCTAAACTACTTGTTTTCAATCTTACCATTTGCATGAACGTAGCATTTCAAGGAGAACCAGGAGCGTACAGCGAAGCCGCCGTTTTGCAGCTGTACCCAGCGTCCACCCCTCAGCCCTATGAACAATTTAAAGCGGTCTTTCATGCTGTAACCACAGGACAAGCAGATGCCGGAGTCATCCCCATTGAAAACTCGCTGTTTGGCAGCGTGCACATCAACTATGACCATCTGCGCACACATGCGGCCCACATCTGCCGGGGGCAATTCATGCGCATCCGACACTGTCTGATGGCTCCCAAAGGTGCTTCGTTCGATACCATACGCACCGTTCGCTCCCACCCGCAAGCGCTGGGGCAGTGCCGCCAGTACCTGCAAACCACACTTCCCCATGCCGATGCCGAGCCTGCGTACGACACAGCCGGTGCTGCCCAGGCGGTGGCCCAATCAAATGATGACTCTCAAGCCGCCATTGCCAGTGCGCAAGCGGCGGCCCATTACGACCTACATGTGTTAGCTACCGAAATCGAGGATGATGCCGGTAACTACACGCGTTTTCTTGGCATTGAAGCCGGAGATGCTGAAACCCACGTTACAGATACCGCCAACCGCACCTCGCTGGTCTTTGGCTTGCGCGATAATGTGCCCGGCGCGTTGTTTAAAAGCCTCGCCGTGTTTGCACTGCGCGACTTGGATTTGCTCAAAATGGAAAGTCGTCCCCAATTCGGGAGCCCCGGTCAATATCTGTTTTACGTAGACATAGCCGGAAGCTATGCCGACGCGTCGGTGCGACGGGCCCTTACGCATCTCCAGGAAATTACGACTGAACAAAAGCTCTTGGGCTCGTATTACGAAGCCCCAATCCCCGAATAAGTCGGGACCTACTCATTGACGATCCGCTTTGCCGCCTATGCTCTCTGTTGCAGCCACCGTACTGGGTGGTATTGGTCTGTTCTTGCTAGGCATGATTCTAATGACAGACGGCCTCAAAACGGCCTCTGGATCGGCTCTGCGTGATGTGCTGGCCCGGTTTACTGACACCACACCGCGTGCTCTAGCTTCGGGAGTAGGACTTACCGCGCTAATACAGTCGTCAAGTGCCACCACCGTAACAACCATTGGGTTTGTGAGTGCGGGCCTCATGACGTTTCCGCAAGGGTTGGGTGTTATTCTCGGAGCAAACTTGGGCTCTACAAGCACCGGTTGGCTCGTCGGTCTCTTTGGGTTGAAGCTGTCTATTGGCACAATCGCATTGCCACTGGTGGGCATTGGTGCTCTGATGCGTTTGCTGATGCGTGGACGAGGCGCTCATATCGGAATGGCACTGGCCGGATTCGGCGTCATCTTTGTCGGCATCGACGTGATGCAAACGGGCACAGCAGGGTTTGCCGAAGCGGTAGACCTCAGTGCATGGGCCGATCCATCATGGATGGGATGGGCACTGCTGGTAGGGATAGGTGCCATCATGACGGTGCTGCTGCAGTCTTCCAGTGCCGCCGTGGCCATGACACTGGCTGCCCTGTATAGCGGGGCCATCCAGCTCGACCAGGCTGCAGCACTGGTTATTGGCCAAAACATGGGCACAACGGTAAAAGCCGCGCTCATTAGTATCGGAGCCTCGGTTCCTGCTAAACGCACTGCTCTCGCGCACATTTTATTTAATTTAGGCACAGGGGTTGTCGCGTTTGCCCTGCTGCCCCTATTTGTGTGGATGGTGGATGCTTGGTTTGCGACACTTACCCAGGGCGATGAAGCCCTTATCCTAGCGGCGTTTCACACTGTGTTCAACCTCCTTGGCATTTTGATCTTTTTGCCTCTGCTTACGCCCTTTGCGGCCTGGGTAGAGCGCCTGATTCCAGACGATACCCGCCCCCTAACCCGATACCTCGACGATAGTGTTGCCACCGTACCGGCTATGGCTACCGTCGCCTCACGCCGCGCTGTAACGTCTATTGCCGCAGCGACAATGGAGCACGCCGCCCGTAAACTTCCTCCACATGAAACAGACTGGACTGATATTGAAGCCGGATTGGCGGATACGCGACGCTTTTTAGCCCAAGTAGATGCCGATGAAATCGACCCGTCCAACGGACACGTCTCTACCTTACATGCGCTCGACCACCTGCAGCGACTGGTGCGCGCCCTGCAAGAGAGCCCGCCGCCTGAAGACATTCCCACCAGTACCGAAATTGATACGCTTGAAGATACACTCCGTCCGGCCCTACGTGCGGCAAGCCAGTACTTGAACGAGACCGTGCCCCATCAAAATGGCGACCCTGGAGCAGCAACACAGATCGAACAAGAGATGGCATCGGTGGCCGAGTCGTTAGCCAGCCGAGGCCGCGCTGAGCGTCCACGCATGCTACGGCGCGTAGCCGCTGGCGGGGTTCCTCCCAACAATGCGCTGCAAACACTGGCGTACATGCGCTGGCTCGATCGTGTTGCCTATCATGCCTGGCGCATCACGCATCATCTACTCGCTACTACGCCAACCCCTGACGAACTGGATGCTGCTACCGCTTTTTCGGAACGCAACGATACACATACGGCGTAACGTAGCGTCTCCGTTACCTCTTACGCAATGCGCCGAACGCGGTCGATTTTTAGTACACGATTGCGTATGTTGCGATCACACTGGCTGTTTGTTACACTCAACTGTCTCTCCCGTGTCGTTTTTCTTTTCGATTCGTGAAGGATTTGCCAACCTGCGCCGGGCTCGCTTTGCTGCTGTGGCCTCTACCGCAGCGATGGCTGTAGCCTTACTCTTGCTAGGGTCGCTGGTGCTACTTGGGTTGGAAGCCCAGCAAGTGCTTACGTGGTTGCAGCAGCGCGTCGGCGAAATGGAGGTGTTCGTTGCCGACGAAGCCACCGAAAGCGAGGCGGAAGCGCTCTTTTCGCAGATTCGAACGCATCCAACTGTCGCCGACGCCGAATACATCTCGCGCGAAGAGGCACAAGCCATTTTTGAGGAGGAGTTCGGCGAAGGGTCGGAAACGTTCATCGACGAACCCTTTCTTCCTGCTTCCGTCCGCCTACAGGTGGAGGCCTCTCATGTGCATACCGACAGCCTCTCGCAGTTGCAGACAACCATGCAAGACTGGGAGCATGTTGATGAGGTGGTGTTCAACCAACCTCTGCTTAATACCGTACAGCAAAACATTCAATTGGCTGGAAGCATCGCGTTAGGGGTGGGAGCGCTCATTGTGATTGCCGCACTGTTCTTAGTTGGCAATACCATTCGCCTCACCATATACGCCCGGCGCCTCCTAATTCGCACCATGAAGCTGGTAGGAGCCACCGATGGATTCATTCGCCGTCCGTTCCTGGTTGAGGGGGCTCTACAGGGACTCCTAGCTGGCACCTTAGCCGGGGCCGGGCTATGGGCACTGTATCGTAGCCTTATCAGCTATTTTCCCCAGCTAAGCGGGCTTGGGCCAAACTTAGAATGGGTACTGGTCGGCGGAACCATTGCAGTTGGAATGATGCTCGGCTGGCTGGGGTCATTTCTAGCCGTGCGACGCTTCATTAAACATGTAGAATTACACTAAGACCTATTTGCTTCCTCATCCTACCAGGCTCTAACCATGCGCTGCCTTCCTTCTCTCGTATTGCTAATAGCTGTAACCCTGTTTTCAGGAGCCCTTCTGCTTACCGGATGTGGTGAGGAACCTGCTGGGGTAGAAGAAACCGAAGATGGCGCTCTTGAACTCGGACGAGAGGCTGTGCAAACTACGGAGCAGCGTACCGTAGCCCCTCTGGAGCGCACGCTTGAACTAAACGGCCTACGCGGAACCATCATCTTGCATGCCGAAGACACCAATAACGCATCCTGGGCGTTCACCAAAACTGCTCGGGGCCGCGATGCCGAGCATGCCCAGCGCGTGCTTGACCGCCTCACCATTGAAGAACGCGGTACAGAAGATCGGTATACCTTCGCACTTGACAGTGGCACCCCAGCGCAGAGCCGGGTCGATATTGAAGGCACCCTTCCCGAAAGCACTCCGCTTGTACTGAGGCGCTCCAGCGGCATTGTACATGTTGATGGCATGCATGGTGCGCTAGATGTAGAACAAACCCACGGTAGCGTACGCGTACGCAACGGACAGGGCAACGTGCGCATTCGAGTGGATAACGGAATGCTTGATCTGGACTTTGCATCGCTTGCTCCGAATGCACGGGTTGATGTAACCACAAAAAACGGACACGTGCACATAAGCATTCCACATGATGCATCAGCTCAGCTAGATGTGGAAACCACGTCAGGGCGCGTGTTTTCGCATGGACTTTCGTACGAAGAGCGCGAGTTGCGCGTGAGCGAGGCCGGATATCACTTTGAGGGTCGCATCGGAGATGGAGAGGCCACCATCCGTGCCCGCACCGAACACGGTGACATTCGACTGATGCAACGCACGAAATCCGAAGACGATGAAGCCCCATCCGCTGACACGCTCCGAGAAAGTCCGCCCACCATGCCCGACCTTGTTGACCCCGACGACCTGATCAACGAACCTGCAGACACCCTAAACCAATCGTCCTCCGACACATAATTTAGCCCTGCAGAAATCATCTTGCAAGCTCGAAGGCCAGCCGAGAACCAACGTGTGTACGTCTCATCAAAATAGGATCCAAGAGCCTATAAAACCTTGTAAGGTCGATTCCTGTTTTTCATCAACCTTCCCCCCACCCTGTCCCTATGCGTACCCGTTTTCTTGCTTTGTGCTGTATTCTCCCCGTGCTCATAACCACCGGAGCCTGGGGCTTTTTAGGGCACTACGTTACTGGTGAAATTGCCAAAACCCACCTGACCGATGACGCCCGTGCCGAAGTTGAACGCGTCCTTGGCGATATGTCAATCCCCGAATCGACGGTTTGGATGGACCGGGTTCGTTCTACCCCCGAATATAACCATACCGCCGACTGGCACTGGGTAACTGTTCCCGAATTTGAATCGTACGAGGAGAGCGAAAAAAATCCGAATGGCGACATCATTCAGGCGCTCGAACGAAAAATCGACATGCTCAAGTCGGGCGACCTCAATGAAGACGAAAAGCGTGATGCTCTGCGTATGGTCATCCACATGGTAGGCGATATTCATCAGCCCATGCATGTGGGCGATGGTACAGACCGCGGCGGCAATGACGTAGAGGTCGAATGGATGGGACGCGAATCCAACCTGCATCGAGTGTGGGATACCGACATGATCGAATCGCTGGGGCTAGAGTACGATCAGCTTGCTAACGCGATTAACCACCCAACGCCTGAACAAATAGAAACGTGGCAAAAAGCTACCGTTCGCGTGTGGGCACGCGAGTCGGCACACTATCGGGCGCAAGGGTACGAGTTGCCGCCTGATCACGCCATTGGGTGGAGCTACCGAAATGAACATCTTGCCCTTGTTGAACAGCGATTGCTGCAAGCAGGAGTACGTTTAGCAGGAGTGCTTAACGACATCTTCGACCCTGATGGCACACCACCCCACATGGACGACGACAGCTAAGGGTTGTTTTGGCCTCTTCATTTGTGCCTCGACTACTTGGACTGATATCACAGCGTATAAGCCGGAGACAGATCACCCCGTCTCCGGCTTATAGCGAG
>CAZZCI010000006.1:0-4838 GCA_964653015.1 uncultured Rhodothermales bacterium | reverse complement strand
GATATCACAGCGTATAAGCCGGAGACAGATCACCCCGTCTCCGGCTTATAGCGAGCCGATTCTTTGTGAGAGCCGAAACAGACGCATTGCCCCAACCAAACGCAGAACATGTTCTTGACGTTTATGCAGTGTTAGGCTGGGTACCCGCCTGCAATATACGACTTGAGGGTTTCCACCTCCTCCTTTGCTTGCGTTGAGATATGCTTTACGCAGTCTCCAATCGAAACGATGCCTTGAAGCTCTCCCTCCCGTGTGCATACCGGCAGATGGCGACATTTGTGCTTTGTCATGAGCGAGAGGCACTCACCAATCGTACGATTAGGACGCACTGTACGCACTTCAGTGGTCATTACCTCATGCACCTTGGTTGTGCTTGACGTACGCCCTTCCAGCGCGATGCGACGTAGGTAGTCGCGCTCTGTGAAAATACCTACGATGGCGTCCTCTTCCATTACCAGAATGGACCCCACGTTATGGTCCACCATCGTGCGAATGGCCTCGAACACCGTTGCAGTGGGACCAATCGTAATGACGTCATATCCCTTTTGCTTGAGCAAGTGTGATACAGGAAATGTCTCCATACGTCCCTCCTCCAGATCGCATAGCGGTGCGACCTAATTTTGTGAACAAGCAGTGAACACACATGTGTAATGTGTGGGGTTTGTGTAAAGTTTCGGGGATGGGTGTGAAGAAAACAGTGGTGCTTAAACGCCACCGTGATGCTCTTTGAGTACCTTTGTTACGTACGCCGCCAACACATGAGTCTGAGGCGTGCTTAAAATGAGCGGACTTACGCGTCCATCTAGCGTGAGACGGAGCGTGTTGTCTTCGAGAGACAGTTCTTCTTTCATCACACGGTGCAGTCGATACTCGCGCATCCCGTCGCCCAAGATAAAAATACGCCGCTCAGTTAGATAAAGCGGCCCCTCCATATCGACCTCTAGTCCCCGGACTGTGTATTTAACCTTGTTACGCTGAAACCGCTCTTGAACGCGTTCTACCAAAAAGCGGCCCTGGCTCGTGTAGTAGCACTCCTCATTTCGTTTAAGGCGCACATCTACATCCATAGGCGTTAACGACTTGTTGTGCACCTCGCGTTCGGCGCGCAGGGCCTCTAGCACAGCATGCTCGGCAGGCACATCCGACGGCTGAAGATCGAGTTGGCTAGCGATCTGTTGAAGTCCTTCCTCCTCTTCCTCAGTCAGCACACCGTCTTCAACAAGCGAATCAACCACCGAAGCAAAAAGCTTTTTCTTGATAAGGTGTTTGGTGTCGCTTGCAATCTGAGCCGACGCCTCGAACGCCTCTACATCCGCGGCCTCTACCATGCTATCTCCATCAAGCCAAGCTCCAACCAAGAGCGAGTAACACTGCGGATCCAGCCACGCCCTTTGCTTTGCACTCATTGACGTCTCAGGACCGCTAAGAAGAGGTTTTGGATTCCCCTCCTCAAGAAGCGCAGTTTCTACAGTATCCAGATGCGACTCGGCGGCGTTGTTCTTTTGGGTTCGACTGATACTAAAGCGAATGACTTCGCCCAGCGTAAGCAGCATAACAAGCCCACCGCCCACCGCCGTATTTGCTCCAATGATAAGAGCAGCAATACCTCCCAAAACGAGTGTGATTGTAATGCGAACCCCAGTGCCCGGAAGCGCTGGAAGCGTAACAGCCTCGGGCTCCCTCTTCGTCGGATCAAATAATGCCGGATAGCTCGCCCCCGTATCCTTGAAAAGATCCACCGGACCGTCCTCCGTTGAGCCCGCAGAACTGCCCTTGCGCGAGCGGGACCGTCCGTTTGAATCGCGCAAATGCTTGCGATAGTACAGCCCATGGCGCCCACCATGCACATACGCCCCCTTGCGATTGATACCAACACGCGCCCCCGTTACCCCTGCCGAAAGGCCGACTCCTCCCTTCGATAAGTTGATACGAAGCGGACCGGCGCTAAAGTACTTGCGGAGGTAGAACGGCATACCTACATGAAATAAAAAGACAGGATAGAAAACGCATGTTGTCCTTGTCCATGCCCAACTCATGATTTGTACAATCGCTCCATATCTGATCGGAGTGTCGCGCGCCCCGTTACATTATTGTGGCATATAGACGGGGTTGTAGCCCGAACCGTAGCGCTCTGTATCTTCGTTGGAGGCAGCGGACACACACCGTTAGTTCATCCCTTTTGATGATAAACATTTGTAACGCTATGGAACTAACTTATTTCGGCCACGCAACCTTTCAAATCAACACCGGCACGCGCACGGTACTGTTTGATCCGTTTCTGGAGGGCAATCCGCACACCGATACGACGCCCGACGAGCTTGACCCAGACGTGATTCTGGTGTCTCATCCCCATGCCGACCACTTTGCCGATACGGAGGCGCTGGTTGCGCAGGGCGACCCACTTGTCATTGGCACTTTCGAGGTCATTACCCATGTGCAAGAACAGTTCGGACACGAAACCGTGCACCCGCTCAACGAAGGCGGACAGCTTGACTTTCCCTGGGGACACGTAGAAGCAGTGCATGCCCGGCACACGGCGTCTTTTCCTGACGGTAGCTACGGAGGCGTACCTATCGGGTTTGTCGTTGACTTCGGGGAAATGACCGTATACTACACCGGAGATACCGCTCCCTTCATGGAGATGCAGTGGATCGGACAGGACTACGACGTGGATCTGATGATTGCCCCGGTTGGCGATGTCGTAACTATGGGGATACCCGGTGCATTGCGTGCTGCCGCCATGGTGAACCCCGACACCATCATGCCCATCCACTACGATACCTTCCCCTTCATCGAAACCGATCTATCTGAGTTTACCGATGCCGCCGAACAAGCCGGCTTCGAAACACTTGTGGTAGACTTCGATGATACGGTTGGCCTTTAATCAATCAAACACGTAGCATGGCCTATAAGGGACGCAGCATAATGGCTGCGTCCCTGTTCGTATGTAGATTCGTATGTAGATTAGACTTGCTTTCATTGCGCTTATGGAGCTCGGTATTGTTGCAGATACGCACGGTTTTTTTCACCCCGACCTGACGGATGTTTTTGACGGGGTGGATATGATCGTCCACGCAGGCGACATTGGCGACCTCGCTATTCTTGATGGACTAAAAACGGTGGCTCCCGTGCGTGCCGTCTTTGGCAATATCGATGACGCCGACACACGCCGCCGTCTGCCCGAGCACGAACGCTTTGAGGTGGGGGGCGTATCGGTGTGGATCACACACATCGCCGGGCGCCCCGGTCGCTGGCAACAAAACATGGATACCCGCCTTGCGAGCGATCCGCCCGACGTATTTATCTGCGGGCATAGCCACATCTTACGCATCGAACGGGTGCCTGAGTTCAATAATATGCTATTTGTCAATCCAGGCGCTGCCGGACGATACGGCTTCCATCAAAAGAAAACTTGTGTACGCCTCACTATCGAAGACGGCCAGGCTACCGGAGCCGATGTTATTCATCTCGATGCTCCTGAGTCGCCGCAAACAGACGTGTGAAGAGTGTGCGCTGCGCTTCGGTAAACGGTTGATCTCGCCGAGCCATTACCCGTTCGGCCACCTCAAGCGCCTTCTCCAGCCGATACGCAACAAAGCCGCGCTGCGGGCTGCCCCACGAAAAGCTTGGTAGATAACGCGGGGGAAATCCGCTATCGTAGACGTTGCAGCACGTGCCCAGCACCGTTCCTGTATTGAACATTGTGTTGATGCCGCACTTGGAGTGATCACCCATCACGAGACCCATAAACTGCCGTCCCGTGTCGGTGAATGACTCAGCGGCAGAGTCGTACAGGCTTACCGTGCCATAATCGTTCTTGAGATTGGACGTGTTAGTGTCGGCGCCCAGGTTGCACCACGCCCCCAGAATGCTGTGTCCAAGAAAGCCCGCATGCCCCTTATTGGAGTACCCCTGTACGATGCAATCGTGCACTTCCCCCCCTATTTTGCTGTACGTGCCAAAGGAGGAGCCCTCCACATCGGCACCACGCTTGATTTGTGATTGCGGTCCGATGTACACGGGCCCCCGCACAACCGCCTGTTCCAATACAGCCGCTCCGCTGGCAATGTAGATGGGCCCCTCGCTGGCATTGAGAATAGCCCCGGCACGCACCTCAGCATCAGGGGCGATATAAATATCGTCTACGTGGTCAAGTATGGCGTGCTCATGTACGCCCGTAGGGGGAGATGGAGCACTCGCTCCAATAGCGGTACGCACCTCTGCCTGCAATCGACCGCGCAGAGCATCCATCAAATGCCAGAGCCGATGCACGTGCGGTACCGATCCAAGATCAGTGACAGGCGCACTGCTAAACGCCTCGGCGAATAGAGTATCGCCTTGCAGGAGATCGGCTGGAAGCGTATCCGGATTGGGCCACCAAACAGCAACAATGGTATCGTGGGCGGTGAATACACGGGGCTCGTTAGTCGTTGTAGCCTCACGCACAGCGGCAATCCACTCTGTTTGCGGGAGCAGCCCCCCATGCAGAAATAGCACGCCCTCTCCGTGTGGCAATTGATTAACTGATGCATCAGGAATGCGCTCGGCAACGACTTCAGCAACAGCGCTCCGCGTGTGTAGCGCAAGTTGATTATGTTCAAATGTGCGCTGAAGCATCCGACCAAGCGAATGCATGCCACAGCGAATTTCAAACAGGGCCCGTGTGTGTGTAAGTGGCGCAAGATGAGCCGCAGCGTCATCTTCAAAAAGGCAGAGCGTCATATGTTAAGTAATGGTTGGTAGAACGAGAACGGGATAGCGATTTGTAGAGCAGGCAACTTACGTACGGCCAACTCGGTGCTCACGTTGGAGTTTGTTGAAGGAGACATGGTAGCGCC
>CAZZCI010000005.1:23740-26229 GCA_964653015.1 uncultured Rhodothermales bacterium | reverse complement strand
CTGGCCGTGGTGCGCGAAACCGGCACCATCGACGCAATGCTCGGACGCGTGCTCGACCGCTTCGGGCAGTCGCCTCTGCTGCTCATTACAGGCGGCATGGCGATGTTCGCTGGCGCCTCGGCGACGTTTGGCATGGCCGAGGAGTACATCCCATTCGCCATCATCCTGGTGGCGCTGTGTCTGGCTATGAAGCTGGATGCCATCGTGGCTATCGGCACGATGGTGGTAGGCTATGGCATCGGATACGGGGTAGCGCTGCTCAATCCGTTTACGTTGCTGGTGGCGCAAGACGTGGCGGATGTCGCCCCCGGTTCGGGGATGGGATACCGCGCTGCGCTCATCGTTCCATTTCTCGCGGTAGGCGTTCACCACGTATGGCGCTACGCCCGTCGCATCCAACAGGACCCGATGCAGAGCCTGGTGCACGATGTGCCCGCCGCACAGGAGCACGACCTGGGCGATGTGCCCACACTGCAGAACCATCACTGGGGCGTCTTCACCATTACGATGGGTGCGCTTGGCGTGCTGGTGTGGGGCATCATTCAGCATGGCTGGTATCTGACGGAGCTCAGCGGGCTGTTCATCGTGCTCGCAATCATAGCAGCGCCGGTGGGTCGTCTCGGGGCGGATGCGGCAGCCAAAGCGTTCTCGAAAGGCGCGGCTCAACTTGCCGGCACCGCCCTGCTCATCGGAGTGGCCCGGGCGATTGCACTTATCATGGAGGATGCGGAGGTCCTGCACACGGTTGTGTACGCCGGCGCCTCGCTGCTGGAGTGGGGCACCGCCGAGGTGGCCGCCGTGGGCATGCTCTTCGTGCAAAGCGTGCTGAACCTGGTCATCCCCTCGGGCAGCGGACAGGCGTTCGTGACGATGCCGCTCATGGCGCCAATTGGCGACCTGCTGGGCGTATCCCGCCAGATCAGCGTACTTGCCTTTCAACTGGGCGATGGCCTCATGAATATGATCGTGCCGACCAATCCGGTGCTCATGGGCATCCTCGGACTGGCTGGCATCCCGTACGATCGCTGGCTCCGGTTCATCGGACCGCTCATTCTGAAGCTGCTCGCCCTGAGCGCTCTGGCCCTGGTGGGAGCGGTGTGGATCGGCTACGCGTAGTCCATCCTCCGGGCCCCTATTTCTGCTTCCCACCTGCCCATGGTCACACTCCGCAACGTCACCAAAACATTCGACACAACCCGTGCCGTCGACGATGTCTCGCTCGACATAACGGAGGGGAAGACGACCGTGCTCATCGGACCCAGCGGATGCGGCAAGTCAACGCTGCTGCGACTGATCATCGGCCTCATTCAGCCGGATACGGGCACGGTTTCCGTTCAAGATACGCCCCTTGCCGCCTCCGACATGCGTGCGCTGCGTCACCGTATGGGATACGTCATTCAGAAAGGCGGGCTCTTCCCGCATCTGAGTGCCCGCGAAAACGTGGCGCTTCTGCCCCAGCACCTCGGCTGGTCTGCTGCGCGCATCGAGGAGCGCATTCGCACGCTGGTGGATCTGGTGCAGCTTCCCGCCGAGCGCCTTTCGGTGCATCCTCCGCAGCTATCGGGCGGACAACGGCAGCGCGTGAGTCTGATGCGTGCGCTCATGCTTGACCCGCCGCTTCTGCTGCTCGACGAACCGCTGGGAGCGCTCGACCCGCTCATCCGTGCCGATCTGCAAACCGACCTGCGGCGCATCTTCCAGACGCTCAACAAGACCGTGGTGCTCGTGACCCACAACCTGCACGAGGCCGCCTACTTTGGCGACCAGATTGTGCTGCTACGAGCAGGCCGCGTAGCGCAGCACGCGCCCTTCCGTGCGCTTCTCGACGATCCCGCATCTCCTTTCGTGTCTGACTTTGTGCAGGCGCAGCGATCGCTCGCCTCCGCACTCGATACGTAGAGCCTTTCTGCTATGCTTCGCTCCTTCTGCTTTGTCCTGCTCCTGTGCTGCCTTAGTGCGGGGCCTGCCGCTGCGCAAGATTCGACGCTAGCGGTGGGTTCAAAAGCGTTCACCGAGAGCGTGGTGCTGGGCTGGGTGGCTACCCACGCGCTAAACGATACCGGCCTGCAGGTGCAGCATCGCGAACAGCTGGGCGGCTCTCGCTTTCTGTGGGAGGCGCTCGTGCGTGGCGACATCGATGCGTACCCCGAATACACCGGCACGCTCATCGAGGAGATCCTGGCCGATACCGACGTATCGCCCACCACCCTGCCCGATGTGCTGGCCCGTCATGGCATCCGCATGACCGGCGAGCTCGGCTTCAACAACACCTATGCGCTGGGGATGCGTCCGGAGCATGCTGAAGCGCGGGGCATTACGCGCATCTCGGACCTGCGCGAGCATCCTGATCTGCGGGTCGGGTTCACCAACGAGTTCATGGATCGCGGCGATGGCTGGCCCGCGCTGCGACAGGCGTACGATCTCCCATTCGATCCGCAAGGGCTCGATCACGATCTGGCGTATCGTGCCATCGACAACGAAGCGCTCGA